>JAHIVR010000080.1 GCA_018816625.1 Nanobdellota archaeon
ATGTTATCCTCCGAACTCTTTGATTTCTTTCTTCATCATAATCCTCCTAATGCTTTAACTTTGTTTTGCTTGAATAAATACCATATAAACCAAATCATGGCTATTGCTAAAATAAATAGTAGTATGTAGTCAAATAAGAGTACCTGCGAATCTGCTTCGTCTAAAGCAGTGAATCCAGATGCTTCAGTATTATATAGCCATTGCTCTCCTTGTGTTAGGAATGCTTTTGTGTTTGATACTGCTTTGTCGATGTAGTGCTGTTCATCTCCTATTGGTACTAATTCACTTGCTGGAGATATTAGGATTATAAAATTATTAAATGCACTTCCATAAAGGTTTCCTACAAAGACATAGCCTAATATTAAAAATAAAAATCCGAATATGACTGTGCCTGTCCAGATTCTTGCTCTTCTATCTCCTTTTATTAATTTCATAACTAATAGTATAGTTATAAGTAAGAAGCCGATTACTGCTAAAAAGAATGATGCTAACAAAGCAAAAGGTATGGCAGATAGATTTACAAAGAAAGATTTTGCTTTGAAAGCAGTATCATAACCAGTTTGGGAATTTTGGATTTCTGCTATAAATTTAGAAAACATATCTTCTAGTTCTCCTCTTGTCATATCTGAATATTGTGGTTCTCCTAGCATGGTTTCTATGAATAATGGTACGCATTTGTTGTAATCATTCAAATCTACATTTACTTCTTCCCTTAGTCCAGGATATTTTTTCCTTACCCAATTATCTAACTTTTGTTCTGCAAAAACATGAACAACATTATTTACTAATTTTGATTTAATAATTGATTCTGGAACCATTTCATTATGACTCACAATATCTGAAGCTTGATGTATTCCTGACCCACCAGCACATGCCAATTCTTCATCCGTGTCTGCATGTTCTATCAAACTTCTTACAAAACTAGGGGAATGTGTCGAAGAATATTTACTTCTCGCAGTATAATAAAAATATACTGAAATATCTGTTAATACATTTCCAACATAACATAATTTTGGATGATTAGTACATGCCCTATACATTTCTGAATTTATTGGGTTTTCAACACCTTGTTGATGTATTAGTTTATGGGTTGTAGCTGGCATAAACGCAGACACAGAACTAATCAAGAAAATTGCTAAGATTAAAGTTGTTAATAGTTTTTTCATAACCCAACCTCAAAATCTTTCTTTTTACCTAATTTTATAACTAGTAAGGTTATAACTATTAATAAAATAATCCCACCACCAATCAGTAAATAAAGTGTTATTGGCTGGTCTTTTACCTTGCATTTACCATCCACACATATCTCCCCAACACCGCAGTCATCAGTTTCAGAACATTCATCTGGAGTTATACCTGGTGTTACTACTATAGAGCCTGATTGTGGTTTATCTCCGATAGGATAGCCTTCTGCTGTACTTGATATATCAATCCTGTAATTACCTACATCTTGAAAGTTGAATGAAAAACTATATTTTCCTTCATCAATCCTAGTTACAGAACTGGTTATGTCAATATCTCCAAATCCTACTGAGGCTCCTGGAGGAACTATTGTTACCACGTTTGTTGTATCCAGATATTGACCATATGAGTTTTTTGTTTCAAATTCTACAGTTTGGGATGAAGGTGGTATGCTTTTCAATAGTTTAGTAAATTTTGTTATTATCAATGGATTCTTTACTTCTGATTCAAAATTCTTTTCATTTGAGTTTACACCAAACCTTTCTACTGTTGCTGTTACTGATAATAATCCTGGCTTGTCAAACTGATAAACAAACCTATAAAGACCATCTTCTGGAAGTGGCTCTACATATTGTGGATTTTGCATTATAATATTATTTATTTTTACTATCAGATTATAAGAAGATATTGAAACTGGAGCTTCATTCTCATCACTAGCCTTTAAATCAATATATATTGGAGAATTAGTGTATAGTGCCGTTCCTGTAGTGGGGGAGTAAGGAAGAGGCATACTTAAAGAAACAGTTGCACTGATTCTAAAACTAAAATCATCTCGTTCCCCAATAGGTATTGATTTACCGCCATAATTGACAGTTGCTAAAGCATAATAATTTCCAAGTTCGTTTGGGTTGTCTATCTCTATGTTTTGTGGTACTCCTGACCTTAAATCATAATTTGTTATGGTTCTTTCTTCTATTAATTCTGTTCCTTTATAAACTCTAAACTGGACATTAGCTGAATCTATCTTGTCTGAGACTATAGTTGATTTTAAAAAGATTTCATCATCTGGTGTGAATCCTGCCTTTATTATGTTTCCGTCTGTAAATTCTATTTTCTTTTCTAAGAATGGAAGTTGGCATACTGCCCCTTCTGAAGTATCTACACAGACTTCTCCAAACTCTGCATTGCAAAGTATTAGACTTCCTGGTTGGTCATTAACACATTGGAAGTATCCTGTTTTTTCTTGGTTGCAATAATCTCTTATGCATGTTTCAAATTCTAATATTGCCTTGTAGTTGATATATTGGTTGTCACCTCCAACTACCTCTGCTCTGTCTCCTTGTTGGATAGTGTATGTAGAAGTTTCATCTCTTCCTGGAGAAATACTGCTATAAGATAAATCATCTCTTTTTTGATTGTTAATATTAAAAACCGCAGAACAGTCATAACTTGATATTGAACCACTACATAGCTCATTATTAACACAACCATATTTGTCAGTTGGTGTTAGGTCTGCATTGCATGTATCTTGTGATGCGTATTCAATCCATCTGTTTCCATCAGCTATAAATAGGCAGTCAGTGTTTTTGCATGGATTAAAAGGTCCCCTTGCTAATTTTCCACTTAAACCATAAGGTAATGCAATATCTTTTATATTAGATAATGAACCAGTTATTACTGTCCTATAACAGTAGCTTTTAAGTGATTGTGAGTTTTCATCATATAGGGCATACCATATTCTTCTATTTTGCGAATCTAAATTCAAAGATGTTCTAGCTATAACTCTGTTGTCTGACTGTGTATGTGAACTGCATTCCATAACTCCACTTACTTGACAGTATGAAGCCCCAATCGGACAAGTGTAAGACGGTGCTATTGTCTGACCTTGTTCTATGACTTCTGTACCTAGTGCAAAGAAATTTAAATCCCCTTTTTGATTAGATAGTAATAAAGCTATAACTGCGAATAGTATGACTAATCCTATTACCAATACTGGCTTGTTTTTCTTTTTCATTTTAAAGGACAAACCCTTCTTCTTATAGTTCTTAAAGCTGATGCTGAATCATCCTGTGCTTTTGCTATCTTTTCCTGTAGACCTGCTTGGCTATTTATTCCAAAGTTTCTGAAGATTTTGGCATCATCTCTGGCTTTTCTTGCTTCTTGCATCTGTTTCTGTATTAAATTGTTCAGTTTAGAGCAAGTCAAGCCTTTATCTTTCAAAGATTGGATTTGTTGTTCTGAAATGTCTCTCACTTTTTAAACCTCCTTAAAAATACTTCTAAGCCCCACCCTTTAGGGTGATTTATTTTGGGATTATGTTACTTTAGCCTCCGTAAACCTCAAATTCTTAACTTTGAACATCTACATACATAGTGCCTAACTTACTATGGCAAAAGGTATTATTTTATACAATATATAAGCATTTATTCCAGCGTGAGTTATTATATTTATCAGCAGATTCTTGAATTTGTATGCAATCCATCCATCCAGCATTGAAAAAGCGAATGCTCCAATTAGGCTCCCACTAACTGCAACAACTGCTCCATAAAGGTCAGTCAGTGTGCCTAAAGCACCTAAGAGTATTCCATATGAAAGAAAGTGAAACAATACGAACACAAAAGATTTCCAGAAATTTGCTTTTTGTTTGCTCATTCCAGTTGTTGCCTGTAACTTCTCCTGCAATATCTTAGGGAACAAGATTGTCTCTAGGATTGGTGCTAATATTATGATGACTGCAATATTCAGTATTGTTGATATTGAACCTGGCAAAGTTGGAATCAATATTGAAAATCCTGGAATTGCAACTGTTGCGATTATGAACAATAATGCAAACACTAAGCCGTATGCTATTCCATTTCCATAGTCTTTTGTTATATATACTTCTGTTACTCTTCTTCCATCCCTATCCCCATTCACTAACAGAACATAGTTTACTATAGATATTACCAGAAATACTAATCCAGCTCTGACATCTGGAACAGCTACAAACATCCATAATGAGATAAGCATTCCTAGATAAACAAATAATAATAATCTTTTTTTGTCTTTGGAAACTTTTTTCATTTAATTAATCCTTTTCTTTTGTATAATGCTAAAACTCCATATAAAACCATAATCATTCCAATTATAGTTAATGATGAAGATATTAGATTAGTAAATCCATTTCTAACCATAAGACCGCTATTCATAAAGTATGCAAATATAAATAGTACAATCCCTGTTTCGAAGCTTACTAATGGGTCTTTAAGTTGAATTAAATCTATCATCTTTTCAGCACCTTATATATTAGGTATGATACACCTATTACTATTGCTGGAACTATCAACTGTATAATCATATCTAATGACCATTTCAAAAACATTATTCCAACTATCAATAGCACTATTAATGCAATCCATCCTATTACTGGTATTGCTAGGAAAAAGGCAGTTATTCCTCCTGCTGTAGAGATTGCTGTAGCAACACTCTTTCCTAAGAATGACATTAGTTTAGTGTTCTTGGCTAGCAAGAATAAAACAAAGATTATGGCTAACCAAACTATGGTCCAAAACATCGAACTTGAAAAATACCACCAAATAAAAAGAACATCTATTAAACCAATTACAACTGCTAAAGTGTCTATTTCTTTTTTCATCTTTTTCTTCTTTTCTTAAATTTTAGCTTTTTTAAAATATACCAAATCCCTCCGCCTGTTGCTCCTAGTATTCCTACAATCCAGGCATAAGGTGGGGATTCTTGTGAACATTCTTTTCCTGTTGGGTTTAAAGTACCATCACTGCACTCTTCTATGATTATTATAGAACCGCTTTCACAAACTTTAGTTACATCTTCAATACAACCCTGAGAGCATTG
>JAHIVR010000081.1 GCA_018816625.1 Nanobdellota archaeon
AAACCAATTATAACTATTTATGCAGAGTCTAAATCAAGACTCAACCAGGCAATAAATTTTTATGAAAAGGAAAAACCGATTAGGGTTAAATAATCACAACTAATCTTTTAAAGAGAATAATTCTTATTTTAACATGTCAGATAATCCAAAAAAGAACCTTGTAGATTATTTTAGAAAGAATCTTAAGAAAGGTTATACAGAGGAGTCTTTGAAATGGTCCCTGATAAGCCAGGGCTATTCAAGGGTTGCTGTAGAGCTGGCAATTATACAACTCCATAAAGAACTAGCGGCCAAAGCCCCGGTGTTAAAAGATAAACCAACAATAAAGTATGAAATTATTGATGAACACAATCAACCAGTGGTAATTAAAAAACCATGGTGGAAAAGGATTTTTGGATAAAATGGGAAGAAAATTAGCTATTATTGTTGAGACTTTCCAGAGTGCTGGAAGATACCAGCATAAAGTTTTTGAAGAAGGGGCAGTAAGAAAGGAAGTGGAAAGAAGAGAAATTAGTACGGAAGTGGTAGATATGTTAAAAAAGGTTAATGAAAGATTATATGATGAGATGCCAGAAGGTTCTGAAAAGTTAGTTAGTAGGATTGAATACACTCTTCCAAAATAAATGGTAAATATTTTCAAATAGCAACCTTTAAAATCTTCTTTTATTAATGATTCTTATGCCTCCGTCGCATATGAGGGCAACCAAGGTTTCCCTTCACAGCCCTTCCTTTTGGGTTAGATGCTTGGAGACAATAAATGCCTCCGTCGCATAATGGTATTGCACTCGGCTTGAGACCGAGGCCCTTTGGGCTCCCAGGTTCGATTCCTGGCGGGGGCGTTCTTGGAATCGAACTTTAAGTTTAGTTCTTGAACTTGTTTCAAGGACTAGGCCTGAATTTATTCAGAGCCCGATTCCTGGCGGGGCGTGATAACCCACATAGGAAATATATTTTAGAAAAGATATATTTCAATATACTATATTGCACTAAACTCATTCAAAACTCTTATATCAGGACTTAGAACATCAACCTCGTCTTCTTTGAATCTCAATCCACGATATATTTTCTGCCATAGCTCTCTTTTTGCCTTATCTCTATAAAAATCCCAATAGTGTTGCGGTTTTGTTTGTGCTAGTATCTTCCAAAATGCATCTTGAACATTGGGGTTTGGATATTTTGTGAATATTATGCTCCTACACTCATCCCCAGGAAAATCTATTCCCCTAGAAACTCTAGTGGAGAATAAAATATCACTCTCCCCCTTTTTAAATCTGTGGACATCTTCCCCATTTTCTTCGTTTTGTGTATCCTTTATATCATTTCTACTCAAAAGATATTTTAGATTAAATTCTCTTATTTCCTCTTCAGTAGGAAGATCAGAGAAGGCGTTTATGTGAACAAGAGCAGGTTTTTTTGCAATCTTAACACACTCATTGAGGGCATCAAGATATTCCCCTCTTTTTATTTTCCCGTTAGAAAAATTAGAATACTTACAATCTTTTTCTTTCCCGGTTAATTTAATGTGGATTCTTCCCTGATTTTCTACCTCTGCCTCTATTGTCTTAAAATCATTAAGACCAAAAATGTTTTTTAGAACACTTTCAGAGTGAATTGTTCCAGACATTAAAACAATTGTCTTATTTTTATCAATTAATTCTTTAAACTTTTTGGCCAAATTAGTGGTGACAAGACTTGCAATTAGGTTGTTCTCTTTTTTGTTCAGAGTAAGATAAGTTTCTTCCATAAAATCTTGAAACGCTCTAGCAGTTTCCTCAACCTCAAAGATATAGCTCTCTTCATCTATTCCCTCAAAAAGTTCTGGAGAATTAAGGAGAATCTGAAGTAAATCATAAAAACCAGTTTTTTTTAAAGGGATTATTTCTTGAGAGAAAACAGCTTCATTAATTTTCTTATCTTTCTTTATATGTTCCAATATTGCCATTAGTTCATGGACTATCTTATCGGCCTCTTCACTAGGGCTAATAACATGTATTAGTGAGTTTAGGAGTCTATCAAGATTAATACTTTTTTGATTTGCGAAACTATCTAAAAATTCATCACACTCATCTATCACTTCAACCTCTGTAAGGGGTTTTCTGTTCATCATTGTTTCAAGTTTGTATTTAGCAGAATTAAAGATAATAACATCCGAATCTATATAAGAGTTAAATTGGTCATAAAACGGGCAACCCTCTTTTCTTTGGTAGAAAGTAAACTCAATTCCTTTAAGGCCCATATATTTTCTTGTTTTTGCATTACTGAATAAAGGACCTTTATACTCGTATTTTGAAGGAAGAACTGGGGACCAGTATGGGCAGGCCCCAGCAACGGAAGGTCTTCTAACATCTTTTATTTCCTTAAAATCTTTATAGTTTATAGCCTTGTTCTCTGTAATGTATCTCTTTATTTTATCCCAGTTTTTTTCTTTTATTTCTATTTTACAAGGAAGAAAGTAATTATCTGCACTCGCATCTTGAGATATTTCTTTTATTGCTTCCTCTCTTTTTCCAGCAAAGATATCATGTAGTTTAGAATTAACCTCTTTTTTAAAAGTGGGAATAGCATTTTTATTTTCTTCAAGAAAAGTACATTTGTGGTTTCCTCTTCCAGTAATTACTTTTATCTTGAGTTTCTCATCGTTATCTTTTGTGACATACTTTTCTCCTTCGTAGTCTTTCTTGTACTGGTTTTGGAGATTTTTTCCAGGGACAACAATTGAAGTTTTTCCAAGCTCCTTTGCCAGATGAAGTGCAATAGCAGAATTATGGATGATTATCCCATTAGAAATGAAATTATGATCCTTTGGAACTTCTAAATCATATGTATCATCTTCTTTTATGAATTTTATTATTTTTACTTTGTCCCACAAAATATCCTCTCCACATATAAAGGAAAGGGTTTTGTCTTGAATATACCTATTTATTGTTCTTAGATGTACTCTCAAAAAATCAATTTTATTCTGATTAAACACAAAGGGGGTTTTTATTGATTTGTCTTTATTAATTTGTTTAAAACTTTTGTTTTTTCTTAATTTTTCTATTTCTTCATAATTTAAAAACCTATTTAATTGATAATAGTTGTATCCTTTATTCTTCAAATAACCTCTTATTACTCTTGGTACCTTATCGATATTAGTAAATTTGTGATCTTTTATTTTTTTCAATAAATCTAAAGCTAATTTTTGTTTTCTTCCAATAAATCCAATTTGTTCAATATACTTTCTTATGTGCTCATGATTAGAAATACAAATTCTCCATGAGTAGTTTTGTTTATCTCTAAATCTTTTTGAGGTTATTGTATGGTGAATTCCAAATTTTGAAAGTAAAACAGAAACATCTTGAATCAATCTTTGAGATATCGAAGAATATTCTACCACTATTTGATTACTTTTACTTCTTGAGTAAATACTTCCATCACAGGAAAATAATCTACTTAAAAATAATGCCATTTTATCTTTTTTTAAATTAAATATTATTTTAGGTACAAATTTCTCACTTGACTTTATTCCATCCAAACCATGCTCTCTGACAAAGAGTCTTAATTTATTTGTAGTTCCTTTGGTTGTATCCATATCTCTAAAGACAATAGTTATCTCATACGTTTGACTTTCCTTAATTTCACCTTTTGGAAATAGTTTTTTTAGGGAATTGATATAATCTGCTCTTACAATAGGATTTTGTATTTTAGATTGATAATACTTTGGAGATCCTGCCTTGTCTCCCAGCTTTCCTTCAGCAATTAAGTGGGCTAAAACTTTTATTTTATTTTCATCATAATCTAACTCCTTTTCAGGAGAAATTTTGCTTGGTAGACATATGTAAGAGGACCCATCCAGCTCTCTAAGGGGTTTCCAACTTATTCCATTCCCGGTGATTGTAAGGAAAGGATGGTTTTGAGAGACAATTATTTCTCTTCCCGTTCTTGTTTTTAGTCTATAAAGCTTTTTTTCCCCAGTGTTTCTTACATTAAAAAAAGTAGATTCTGCAATTTTTCCTTCTTTGTTCAAAGACATTATTTTTCCTTTTTTTCCAACCAAATCCGAAATTTTATGATAACTAAAATAATCTTCTCCTAAAGGTTTACAGAATATTAGGGAATTTTTTTCTAAACATTTTCCTGTTCCACAAACCCCTTTTATAAAAATTACTTTCTGACCATTTTTTATATTACCTATTATCTCTTTAACCACACTCTCTTGAGTCTTTCCATTTGAAAAAGAGAGAGGTTCCAGAAATTTTTTATTTTGATATAAACTCCACATTTTAAAGAATTCTTAAAAAATAATGGCCTCTAATAAAGTTTACTGTGATTTTAATCCCCTGATGGGATTTGCACCCATGACCCACAACCCATCAATTTTCTTAGAATGTCTCGGATTAGAAAAACCAATATTTTCAACAAATTTTTTACAGTTTTCTCTTCCATTGATAGTCACTACATGGCTTTTTCTCTTGTTTGGTTTATGTGTGGAATGCTTGATGGATAATCTAGACAATATGGTGCTAACTTGATTTGTCAGCTCTTTGCTGATAGAACTGTATTGAATTCTTACATATGGTTTATTATACCTTTTTCTTTTGTCAAAAACAATTTCTCCATCTGTGTCAAACATGCCCCTCAATACAGCACTAATTAGGTGTTTTTTTGAATTTATAATTTCCTTGGGAATGGTTACAGTATAGCATTTTTTCCTTGCAGGTATCTTGAATCTTTGGGTGAGCATTTCGAATAATCTTTTTGAATAAATATTTAATCTTAACGCCCCCCGTCTCTCACTTATTTTTGGAATGATATTAAATAATCTTTCACATATGGGTTTTAATCTCTTATGATAATAGGCAAAATCTAAATCTTTGTCCCCAGTTATTTGTGTCTGGTACAAATTGCCATACCTATTTGTGAAACCATCTCCAATTATTGCTCCAATGAACTCACATAAATCTTCACTAATTTTCAGATTAATATCAAATTTGTATTTTGGATTGTTACTTTTAACTTTTGCACCAATTTTTCTTCCTCTTTCAAATCCTTTTTTATTAATTTTATATGCTTCTTTTCCTCCAATAACTTGCCCCCAATTGCTTTTTTTCTTTTTAATCAAAGAGAGATAATTTTTTCTTTTATCTTTTGGGATTATCTCTATCATTATTCTAAATCTATTCTCTGGGATACTTAACCCCCCGCATCCATATTTTTTTACCATTGATCTGCTCGTTCCTAGAATCTCCCCCAATCTTTTCCAACTACCTATCTTTTCGGATTCTTTAACCTCATTAAAAAAATTCTTCCCGACTTTCTTACTTATGAAACAGATTCTGTCCATTAGTGAATAAAGAATTAGTAATATTTAAAGTTTGTGTTACTGTACTACAAGGTCTGAGACAAAAGCCTCAGGGGGGAATTGAACCCCC
>JAHIVR010000082.1 GCA_018816625.1 Nanobdellota archaeon
AACTTTTATAAACTAAATCGGCGTGTCTAAGGCATGGAAAAGGAGGGTGATTCCATTTCTAACGACACAAAAATATGTTTTCTGAGTAACTACCCTCCAAAAGAATGTGGTCTTGCAACCTTCACTAAAGACATTACTTGTGCTATGAATAAGAAATTCAATCCTAAATTAAGATCAAGAGTTATCGCACTAAACGATCCAGAGGGCCACAATAGATACGACAACAGAGTTATTTTCCAAATAACAAGAAACAGCCCACAAGAATATATAGAAATAGCACAAAAGATAAACACCAACGAAGAAATAAAACTTGTTTGTATTCAACACGAATTTGGATTATTTGGAGGAAATTACGGAGATGACATACTCTATTTTTTAGATGCTATAGAAAAACCAGTAATTGTAACATTTCATAGTGTTTTGCCAAACCCCAATGAAGAAAGAAAAAAAATAGTGAAAAAAATCTCTGCAAAAGCTTCAGCAATAATAGTCATGGCCAATATTGCCATAGAAATTTTAAATAGAGATTATGGGATAGAAAAAAGCAAAATGTATGTTATTCATCACGGGACTCCAAACGCAAAATTCATATCCCCGGACCAATACAAAAAAAAGCTAAACATGGAGGGAAAAACAGTAATCTTAACTTTTGGTCTCCTAAGCAGAGGAAAGGGAATAGAATATATGATAAAATCCTTACCAGCTTTGGTTGAGAAAAATCCAAATCTATTGTATCTTATCTTAGGTGAAACCCATCCAAATGTTAGAATGAATGAAGGAGAGTCCTATAGAAATGAGTTAATTGAATTAGTAAAACAATTAGGATTAGAAAAAAACGTTAAATTTGAAAATAGATATGTAAGTTTAAAAGACCTTATAGAACACATTCTTGCCTGTGATATATACGCCTTTACAAATCTTGAAAGAGAACAGATAACCTCTGGAACACTAGCCTATGCAACCTCTTGTGGAAGACCAATAGTCTCAACTCCAATAATATATGCTGAAGAATTATTAGCACAAGAAAGGGGGATAATTATAAGTAATTTTAAAAAACCAGAAAAATTTACCAAAGCCCTCAATAAACTTTTATCAGACCCTAGTTTAAGAAATAGAATGTCAGAAGCAGCATATGCCTTTGGTAGACAAATGATATGGCCAAATGTTGCCGCGCGACATCTAAATGTTTTCAACAGGGTTGTACAACTAAGAGAAGAAATAACCAAAAAATATCCTACTATTAAATTAGAACATTTAAAGAGGATGACAGATAGTTTTGGATGTATACAATTTTCAAACGGTTCTATTCCAGACAAGAAATCGGGATATACTCTAGATGATAATGCAAGAGCCCTAATATCAACAGTCTTGTACCACAATTTATCAAAATCCCAAATATCCCTTAATTTATCTAAGAAATACCTAGAATTCATAGAAAAAACTCAAAAAAAAGACGGAAGATTCATAAATACCTTCATTAACAAAAACAAAAATATGGGGGACTATAGTGATGACGCAATTGGAAGAGCGATATGGGCCCTTGGATACACCGTGGAGAGATCTAAAAACAAATTAATTGTCAATAAAGCGGAAGATCTTTTTGATAAAGCATTTCCCATAATAAAAGATATAGAAAGCCCAAGGGCAAAGGCATTTATAATATTAGGACTATACCATCATTATCAAAAATACGGAAGAAAAAGAGACTTAGAAATGATAAAAACTCTTGCAGATTCTTTATGTATTCTTTATGAAAAGTGCTCTTCAAAAGATTGGCATTGGTTCGAATCTGGTTTAAGCTATTCAAACGCAAAATTATGTGAAGCTTTATTTATGGCTTATTTAGAAACCAGAAACGAAAAACATTTAGAAGTAGCAGAATCCTCCTTACACTTTTTATCAGATACTGTATTTATCAACGACGAATTACATCCAATAGGACAAGATGGTTGGTTTGATAAGAACGGAAAAAAAGCTTCATTCGATCAACAACCAGTAGATGCCGCATCAATGGTTAGTGCTTATCTAGCAGCATACGAGGCAACAGAAGACAAACACTACCATGAAAAAGCTGTTCTTGCATTTAACTGGTTTTTAGGAAGAAATCATTTAAAACAAATGATTTACAACGAGGACACTGGAGGCTGTTATGACGGTCTTGGGGAACATAGCGTTAATTTAAATCAGGGAGCAGAATCAACAATATGTTATTTATTAGCAAGATTAAGATTAGAAGAAACTAAAAAAGGTCCTAACTAAACCCACTTCAACCCTTCAAAATCAAACCTAAAATCAATAACATTCTTTCCGAACTTCTTCTTCAATCTCTTTTTGTCCCCATAAAATAAAATGCTCCCCCCATTTCCAGAACCACATATTTTAGCGCTCATCGCACCATTTTCCAGTCCAATTTTTATAAATTTACTAGCTCGCAAGGGCAAAACGCTTTTATGAAGTTTTATTCTATTCTCTGTCTCTTCATTCATTAGCTCAGAAAACCTGTCCAAATCACCCTTTAACAAAGTATTTTTCATTTCATTAGCAATATCTCTTATCCTAATTAAATTTTCAACTCCTTTCCCTTTTTTTATGTTATCAATCATATTTTTATTAGCACTTCCCGCAAAATGTGGTTTTCCTGTATAAACAAGAACAAGCCTTGACTCTAATTCTTTTATTGTTCTGGCTTTAAGTCTTAAAGGAATAACATTAGTATTATCCCCTTTGAACTCAATAAAATTGATCCCTCCAAAAGCTGCAGCGTATTGATCTTGTTTCCCCCCAACAATCCCCATTGCTTGTTCTAATCTATAAACCATTTCAGCGAGCTCGTGTTTTGTTTTTGCCTGAATCTCTCCTTTTCTTTTAAGCTTCATTTGAGAAATCAAAGCAAGCCAAACCAAATTCATAACCCCGCTAGTCCCCAACCCAGAAGAAGTTGGAGTATTTCCAGTATACTCTAAATGAACACTTTTATCACTTTTTACTATTTTCCCTACAACATATCTATTTATGCCTGCATTTAAAACAGCCCCTCCATACTTGTTAGCAAAATAAGAAATATCTGTAGTTCCTCCAGCAAAATCTATTCTTACCGGTGCCCGCACTTTCTTTATGATCATTTTACAAGTAAACTAGCTCCTAAAAGCCCAGGATGATCTAGTTTGCTCCACTTAATATCTGGAATTGATGGAAGAAGAACATAATTCTTTGCATGTCTTTTTATCATATCTAAAAAAGGCTTTCCAACCTCCCTAACTCCCCCCATTAGTATAACTACCTCAGGATCAAATACGTTTATTAAACTAGCAATTCCTTGTCCTAAATATCTTGAAATCTTCTCCAATTCTTTGAAATCTTTTTTTTCAAAAAGTTCTTGAATCTGCAACTTCTTCTCTTTCCACAAATCCTCAAAACTCTTTCCCTTATCTAAAATAATTCCGGAAATCTCTCCAGAATAACCATGGCTTCCCGCATACAATTTATTATCGATGATTATTCCTCCCCCAATACCAGTTCCCAAAGTCAAAATAACAAAATTATTTCTTTTACAACCTAATTTAAGTTCAGCCAAAGCCACACACTTTGCATCATTCTCTATAACTACTTTTTTCCCAAATTTATTTTTTATGAATTTTTCAAGATTAAAATTCTTCAAGGGTAAATTTGGAGGATTTAGTATAACCCCCTTGGTCAAAGGCCCAGGACAGCCAACCCCAATGGTCTTAACATCTTTATCCAAAACCAAATTAATCATCTCGGCAACATTCTTTAAAAAATTCTCTTTTGTTTTTGGTGTGGGACTCTTAAAATACTTTAAAACTCTCCCGTTTTTAACTAATGCCGCTCTTGTGTTAGTCCCCCCTATATCTAAAGAAATAACTTTACTTCCTGCCATATGGATCATATAACCTCATTTCATCTCTTTCGCTAAACTTTCCATAACTAACTTCTAAAAATCTAATTTTTCTCCATCCAGCCATAACTCTATGCATCTTACCATGTACAATTTTAACACTCTCACCAGATTTAACCTTTTTAACTTCATCTCCAATCTGTACTAAAGCTTTATCTAAGAAATACCATAATTCATCTCTTTTTTTATGAACCTGTAAACTTAATACTTGCCTTGGTTTTACTTCAAGAATCTTCACAGTACATTTTTTATTTTTAACAAATTCTTTAAAATTGCCCCAAGGTCTCACCACCTTTTTCATAAAAGAAATACGAAAAATTAGCTTAAATAATTTATGTAAAGACGAAGGAAACCTTTAAATATTAAAAAGACTACAGGTCAACATAAAAGAGAAAAAATGAAAAACCTATTTGATTTAACCGGAAAGGTTGCAATTGTTACTGGGGCTGCAAGAGGTATTGGTCAAGGAATTGCAATTGAACTAGCAAAACACGGAGCAAATGTTGTTATCTCCGATATTATTCCTGGAGAATCAACAGCCAAAAAAATTAAAGAGTTAAAAGTAAAATCAATTTATGTTAAAACAGACATCTCTGACAAAGAACAGGTAAATGAACTAATTAATAAAACAATTAAAGAATTTAAAAGAATAGATATATTAGTTAATAATGCCGGTATTTATCTTCCTGGGAATGTTTCTGATATGCTGGAAGAAACATGGAACAAAACGATGAATATAAATGCAAAAGGTCCTTTCTTGTGTTCTCAGGCCGCTCTTAAATACATGAAAAAAGGTTCTAGCATAATTAACATTTCCTCAGTAGCAGGAATAGAAGGTTCTGCAGGAGGAGCAGCTTATTGTGC
>JAHIVR010000083.1 GCA_018816625.1 Nanobdellota archaeon
CGACTCTGTTTCAGAAATTAAAGGAATGCCTGAAAGATGGAGGAGACATATAAGGGGAGAGCTCTTTCCGGATTTATCTGGTGTTGATGTTGTTTCCGGAGATTTATATTTGTGGGTTCCAAAAGGGAGAAGGCTTAAAGCTATCTTTTCTAGGTTGGGGGTTCAAATACTTGAATCAAAACCAATTGAACTAACAAAAGAGGAATACCCGGAATGGCTAAAGGGAAGTGCTGAAATTGCTTACCGGGTTGTTGACCCTGTTGTAGAAACTCGTTCATTATTAAGCGAAATGGCAAAACCAAATTTAGACAGAATTGTCTATTCAAATGAGGAGGGCATGGAGGTTGGTTTTGATGGTTCCTCTGGAAGGGTTAGTAGCGTTTACCTTCCAGATAAGGATTTAAGAATACATCCAGAAAGCATTATTCTAACGGCTGGTAGAGGAAATAGGGATCTCTCAAGAAGAATGGGAATAGGAAGAGAGGTTATGCAAGAAAGACCCCTTAGACAGGTTATAGTTAGAGGAGATAATTTACCAATCGCTTACGGACACTGTATTGATATTTCTAGAAAAGCCGTTGAGAAGTTTCCAACACTTGCAACAATAACCACCCATCCTGATCCTAAGACTGGAGGTAGAGTGTGGAACATTGGAGGAAAAATGGCAGAAGAAGGAGTAAGCCAAAATCAGGAAGAACTGTTTGAGAATGCAAGAAAAGAGCTACCAAGAATACTTGCTGGCGTTGATTTTTCTGGTGTTTCTCTTGGGTATTTTGATACCACAAGAGCCGAAATTCATACAGAATCTGGTGATAGGCCAAAGGGCTCTGCGATATATAATGAAGGAAATGTTTATGTTGCATTCCCAACAAAACTTTCTTTAGCGCCTTCACTAGCTGATAGGTTAGAAGCAATGCTTGTCCCTCCAAAAGTCGATAAGAAATATTCTGAAGGGGTGTCAAATGGAGAAATGAGGGTTGCTGATTACCCTTGGTAGTTAAGAGTAAGTTTTAAAAGCATTATAATTTTTCTATATGAAGTAAGGTCCATTAGTCCAACGGCTAAGACGGGGCGTTTACACGCGAAGGACACCAAGATAAAGTAAATCCTAAACAGATTTAACATCGGCGGTTTCCTACCGCACTACCTTCCCTTGAGGAAGCGCTGAAGCGAAATCGCTAAAAACCGCCTAGACCGAGGTTCGACTCCTCGATGGACCATATCGAACCTCGATATATGAACGCCCAGGCGTGGTCATCCTTGAGGTCGACTCCTCGATGGACCATCTTTTTTCTTTCTCTTTTTATTACTCCTTTTTAGTAAGATTTATAAGTGTTAGGAGTGTTTTTTAAACATGACCAGTAACGATCAACCAATTCCTGGTATGGAATTGGAAAAATATTCTACAAAGAAACCCCCTATTTCTCAAGCCAACATACCAGAACAGAAGGAAATGGATAGAATAAAGAAAGAGCTTGATAAATTTAAGGGGTTTGTTCTTAAGAAATACCCTTTCACTATGGCGATGAGCATACTCCCCCCACAGGCCATAGGAATGTTTGTTGAAGAAGAAGAAGTCCCAAAAGAAACCGAAAAATACATACAGCTCTATTGGGTTGTTCCAGAAGAGCAGTTTAAGAATATTCCTAAATTTAAACAAGAGGTTGTAAAAGAACTTGGAAAGGTTCAAGAAAAGCTTAAAGAAAAGATTTGGTTACAAATTAAGACTCCTGTAGATACTTGGGAGCTGTGTTTTGATTCTAAATTTGATTTGGTAAGTGCTATATCGATGTCTTTTCCTTTACACGATACAGGTTTTTTATCTAGTTTGCGGGTTGCGGAAATCCATAAATCACTTGTGTTGCAAAAGTTTGAGAAGTATGTTGTAAGTTATGTTTTGGGGGGGAGTTTAATTAGAGGAGATGTTATAAAAGAATCTGATGTCGATGCTTTTGTTATAATAAACGACACTGATGTAAAGAAGATGCCTAGGCTTGAATTAAAAGAGCGTCTTAGATCCATTATATACCAATATATTGATGAGGCGGAAGCAATGGCTGGAGTTAAAAAGAACACCCTTAATGTTCAAGTTTCTTTACTTACTGATTTTTGGGAGAGGGTCAAGGATGCCGAACCCGTTGTCTTCACTTTTATAAGAGACGGAGTTCCAACATACGATAGAGGAACCTTTACCCCTTGGAAGGCTTTATTAAAAATGGGGAAGCTAAAACCCTCTCCAGAAGCAATTGATATGTTTATGTCTATGGGAGATAAGACTGTGGATAGAGTTAAGAGAACCTTGCTTGATATAGTTATAGGGGATATTTATTGGAGTGTGTTAACCCCTAGCCAGGCATTGGTTATGTTATACGGAAATCCTCCACCTACAACTAAAGAAACATTCAAGGAGATGAAGAAGATATTTGTTGATAAAGAAAAGATGCTTGAGAAAAAATACATTGATATTCTTGAAGAGATAACAATAAAGTATTACAAAGGTTACGAACACGGAAAGGTTAAAGAGGTTAGTGGAAAAGAGGTTGACAGGCTCCTAAAAAATACAGAAGATTATCTCAAAAGACTTAAGGAATTAAGAGCACAGATTGAGAAGAGGACGCAGCAAAAGACAACTGAACAGATTTATGCAGATTTATTTGAGCTGTTAAAAGTCCTTACAAAAAAGACGGCACAAACAGCAATTGTTGAAGAATTTGAAAAGAATTTTGTAAAGAAAGGACGGTTTACTCAGCAACACCTAAGAACTGTTAAAGAAGTTATAAAAGACAAGGCCGAGTCTAAGAAAGGAACTCTTAGCTTGCATAGAGCAGATGCCACTAGAAAGTATGCTTCTGTTTTAATTAATGATTTAATTGACTACTCTCAAAGAGGGGAGCTTATGGCTTTAGAAAAAGGGAGAATGAGGATAAAGTATAAAGGCAAGATTGGAGAGATACTGAGTGCTGATGGAAAAACATTTTTATTTGAAGGAAACACGGTTAGAAAAGTAACAACAAAGCTTGTCCCTTCAGATATGAAAAAGGTTGGAGAGGCCATAGAAAAACAGAAGGCTAAAAAGAGTGTTGAGATGGATAATAAGGTTTTTGAAGTTTTGAAGAAAGAGCTTGGAGAATACGAGATATTTCTGTAGAAAGATTTATATATGAATAATTTTTCATATAAGTTCTAAATAAATTAAGGAGTTTTAAAATGAATAAAACTGATAAAAAACACGCGCCTTTGAGCGAAGATAGAATAAGGGTATTAGATGCCCTATGCAGAACAACAATGTCCTCTGCAGATATTGCTGAGAGAGTTAGAGTTACTCCAATGTTTGTGGATTCGCATAGGCCAACGGTTCACGTTAAAAAAGCAGACCTTTGGAAAAGACCTTCTTATTTTGCTGATTAAAAATTTATCTTAAAGAATTTTATGGCTAGAGGATACTCCCATAGCTTGCTTTCACTTGCTTTTACCGTAGCCATTATTGAGAACACAATATTAAGAACTCCTAATGCTAAAATAGTTAGGAAGCCAATTAGAATGAACATAAGTATGAAAGATACAAGTGCATAAACTAAAACACTAAACTGCCAGTTAAGAGCTAGTTTTGAGTGTTTTTTTGAATATTCATCTTCTGCTACCAATAAGATTATTAGCGGGCCTATAAATCCGGTGAACAACCCTAGTAAGTGGGTTAGTATTGGGAGCGTTGTGTTTTGCTTCTTTGCCATGTTAAGTATAGGAAAAGATTATTTAAAAAGCTTTATGAAAATACATTAATAATATAAACAAAAAGAATTTGATTATTTTATGAAATACGTATTCATCTTGGGAAGGAATTTAGATTTATCTGTACTAGAGGTAACCTCTTATTTAGAGAAAAAGGGGATTAATCTTCTTAAATCAGAGTTAATAGATAATGGTTTTTTCGTTGAAACAAAAGAAGACCTGGGTGAGAAAATCATATCCTCTTTTGGGGGGGTTATTGCTTTTGGAAAAGTTCTTTGTAAGATAAATGAAAAAGAGTTGGAAGAACAAATAATCTATGGGGGCGTTAAAAGGAACATAAGGTTTGTGGTCTGGAATTTTGATAAGAATAATTCTTACAATAAGTTATCACTTTATTTAAAGAATAGATTTAGGGTCGAGGGTCTTAAGGCTAGTGAAAAGGGGCTTACTGGTAGCTTGGAGTTACAAAATGGAAAAAAGATAAGAATATCTGCAGGATTGGTTGATGAAGAGTATTTTGTTTTTAATGATTATTTTGGAAGAATAACGGAGAAAACAGATTTTAAGGAAATTGAAGAAAGAGATATGAAAAAACCCGAGAGAAGAGAGTCTCTAGCAATCTCTCCAAGACTTGCCAAAATCCTTATAAACATCTCACAGGTAAAAGAAGAAGAGACTCTTTTAGACAGTTTTTGTGGGGTCGGAGTCATATTACAAGAAGCGCTACTCCAGAAAATAAAGGTTATTGGAATTGATAAAGATGATGCGGCAATAAGTGGCGCTAAAAAAAATCTTTCTTGGTTGGGTTTTAATGACTATGAGATTATTAATAGTGACTCTAGTAGTGTTAAAATTAGGAGGGTTAATGCTCTTGTTACTGAGCCGGACTTGGGGGCCTTGCATAGAAAGATGCCCACAAATGAGGAGATAATAAAAATTATTAATAATTATGAAAGATTAATGATAAGGGTTCTTAACAACTTAAAGAAGAGTGTTGAAGGAAGAATTGTTTTCACAGCACCTTTTATAAAATCTTTTAAAAAGAGAATTGGATGTAATATTCAAAATGTTCTTGATAAGACAAAACTTATCTTAATTAATGGGCCAATACAAGAGTATAGGTATAACCAGATTGTTGGTAGAGAGATCTTTGTTTTAAAGAATTAGTAAGATTTATAAGGCAATTTTATTGATATGTTATATGGTTAAAGGAAAAGTTATTCAGTTTCGTAGAGGAAGGCATGTTGTTCATGAAAGACATTTTCTTATAGAGGTTGAAGGGGTTAAAACTAGAAAGGATGCCGAGGGTTTTATTGGAAAAGATGTTGAGTGGAAGAGTCCTGCAAAAAAAATAATAAAGGGAAAGGTTTCTGCACCACACGGAGGAAAAGGACTCGTAAGAGCGATATTTGAAAAAGGTCTCCCGGGGCAGGCACTTACAACAGAGGTTGAAATAAAATGACCCTACATACAGAAGTAATAAGTGATTCTATAAAATTCTCTCTTGAACAGAGTTGCCTTTCTAGAGTTAGCGATATACTTGGAAAACACAGATATCATACGCTAGCTCAAGAATCACTTGATGTTTACACCATGCAACCTCCAGGGGGGGTTCATGCAAATGTTGAAATAGATTTGGCTAGTGGTGAGTTGGTATTTAGATACACCCACATAAAAGGGGCGATGAATACTCGGTTAATAAGAGAGGCTGTTGCAACAGAAATAGAAAGAAGGGGGACAAGAAGATAATGGCATCCTTAAGTAAAATTAAAATTTTTCATAAGTCCGCATTTTTAAAAACAGGAGGACAAAAATGGCATCCTTAAGAAAAGCATCAGCATATTCAAAAAGAACTGTTGTGCCTTTTACAAGGATAAGTAAGAAAAAAAATAAGAGTTACATAAAAACTGTTCCTCCTCAAAAGATAGTTAAATTTACAATGGGGAAGGAAACCCTATTTAACAATGGGAAACTTCCTTTTCAATTAACAGTTATTTCTCAAGAGAGCGTTCAGTTAAGACACAACGCACTGGAGGCTTGCAGACAGTATGTTAATAAAAAGCTTGAAAAAGAGCTTAACGGGCAGTATTTGTTTAAAGTCATTCCTTTTCCACACCACATTCAGAGAGAGAACAAAATGCTTACTGGTGCTGGAGCAGATAGAATGCAGACAGGAATGCAATTATCTTTTGGTAAAATGATGGGTAAGGCAGCTATACTCAAAAAAAATAGTAAGATATTCTTCGTAGCTGTTCCCAGTAAAAAAGCCCTTGAATTCACAAGACACTTATTCAAACAGATAAAATCTAAGCTTCCTGGAAGAACAAAGATTTTGTCTCAAGAGAACGTTAAAGTTTGATTTCTTTATAAATGGGCGGTCTTTATAATCACTTTAGAAAAGTTTAAGAAGCCTTTTTAAACATGATTCTTAAAGCTTACTATTTGTTACTATACCTTAGGGACTACAATAGAAAGATTTATAAAGTATAAAGATATAGAAAAAGTATACAAACAACTTTATCAAATAAAGTGATAAAGATGAAAGGGGGATAAACAAAACAAAATGACAACAAACGCATTACAAAGAGCAAAACAGACTGAATACGAACCTGTGGCTGAACTTTTCGCTCAGCAAGGAGATGTAGGCGGGGCTAGAGCTGCTTTAAAGAAATACGGTTTAACTGTAGAAGATCCTGTTCTAAAAAGAAGACTTTCAAAGTCTTATGACAGTGACGATGCAGTTATGAGAATGGCTGATGGAGCTAGCGAGAACCACGATATTGATAGCGTCCCTATAACCGATATGTTTGCTCTATACGATAGTGTTGGCAGCAAAGTTAGTGGACCTGCACAACAGAAGTGGGCTAAATACCTAGCTGCTAAGTATAAAGCTGGTACTTTTGGAGCTGTTGAAAAAGAACTTAGAGCTGCAAATAGAGTTTTAAGAGATAGAAAAGACTTTACTCCAGAGGAAGTTCAGACTGCTGAGGCTGTTAAAGCCGAGCATGCTGCATACCTTTTCGCTAAGGGTAGGTTATCACAGACACATACAAACGGCTTAGTTCACATGATACAGACAGAATCAACTGTTGAAGGTCTTGAGAAAATGGCTGATCAGCTACCTCAATAAATTTAATTTTTTATTTTTTAACTTTTATATAGTTTTTTAAAAACTAAACACACGGAGAAAAAATGACAATAGAAATATGTAAGTATTGCCACAAAAACGTTGGTAAGGAGTACGGGGTTATAGACCTAAATGGAAAACCTCTTTCAATTGATGCTCATTATAAAAGATGCGATGAGAGACAAAGGGTTCTTGGAAAACTTCCTAAAAATTTAGCGAAAATCCTTGAAAAGAAATAAGATGGTAAAAACACTTAACAATAAAATAGGAAAGGCCCTTATTTTAATAGGCCTTGGAGGAATTCTTTCTGGAGGAATTTTGATTAAAGATAATCCTAAAGAAATTATGCCATATGTAATGACTCTTGCCTCTGTTGGAGCTTGTACTGGAGGATATAAATTTTTTATAGAACCAACCCAAAAATAAAATTAACTATTCTCTACAATATCATGCACCAGATGAGTCATTACACTAACAAACTCTTCTGTTTTTGTTTGCCAGTCGTCTATTTCAACACCCTTAAGATCTTTTACCTCTCCGTGAGAAATTCTTTTATGAAGCATTAACAAATCTCTGTACCATTCAACATACTTCATTTTGAGCTTACCAGGAGTTACAAAATGTTCTTTTAAATCAACTGCTAGATGTTCGGGTGAAGGTGGAAGAACGTTTACAGCTATAAGTGTTGCGTGTGCAGAATCAACCATTGCCCAAAACAAGCCTTCTATTGCACTTAATCCCGCCGCTTTGCTTTTTGCAATGTTAGCGGGAGCTCTTTGAAGCGAAACATAAATTGCTTCTGGAGATGGACGTATTTTTCCTGCTGTAAGAAGATATTTTAGTGGCTCGAAGAACCCGGCCAAGTCTATCAAAGCTTCGCCATTTCTTATAACATTTATTATTACAGGGTCTCCTCTCATAAGGTCTTCCCACCACGTACTAAGTTTTATTGTATTTATATGAAGATCTTTATTGTAAGGGTTTGCCCTTAATACTTTATCTAGTTCTGTTCTATACCAAGCAATTAATTCTTGATCCCACCTAATTGATACATCATCTAAAACAAGTATTATGTCTATGTCAGAACCGGCAACCATGGTTTGTTTTACTGTTGAGCCAAAGAGAACTACTGACTTAACCATTTTGTTAAATTTTTTGTATACTTTGACTGCGAAATCCATTGCAATATCGTGTTCTGTTTTAAGATTAAGAGTTGGAAATTTCTTAGGATCTGGTTTTTTATTCTTTATTACTAGTGTTTTTGTTGATAGATGCTTTCCTTTCTCAACTTTTTCCTTCATCATATTTCCGGGAACTTTCTTGAACACCTTTTTTTTAGTTACTCTCTTTTTCTTGACCATTTTTATATTCTTTTCTTATAATATATATTGGGATATATAGTTTTTAAATTTACTCCATTCCTCTTCCGCCCATTCTTCCTCCGCCGCCACCAACGTTTCCTCCTAGCTCTGTTGGAAGCATTGAAAATCCTGCACCGAAAGTAGCATAATTTATTTGGGGGAGTGTTGCACCCATTCCACTAAAATAACTTTGTTGGAAACCAATATTTTGATTCCAGTACGGAGAGGGAGTTGTACGGTATATTGGGGCTCCTACACCTTCTAGTGTTGATTGTAATGGAGAGGTTCCAAAATGTTGCCACCAGTCTTTAGCTTCTATTACTTTTTGAGCTTCAAAACCTTTTTGCCCAAGTTTTTCCATCATCTCCTTTAAAGGAACATTTCCCATTCCCATTGGAAGCTCTGTGTGTTCAAACCCAAAGTTATCTGAAAGATGGACGTGTTTTACAAAAGGGGCAACTTTCTCGGTTTCAGCAATAATTTCTTTCTCGGTATATCCAAATTTTCTGAGCATATTTATATGCCCGACATCCCATGTTGCTCCTATTAGTTTTGCTGCTTGTTTTTCTGCTTGAGATTTAGACATCCCTTCTTTCTCTGCCTGTTCAATAAACTGCCTTCTTGATTCCTTTACAATATTTGCGATATCTTCTCCTGTTGAAAGTCCAAAACCAGCAGGAGGGTTTTCTATAACTAAAGTGGGGGATTTATCCTTGAACTCCTTGTAGGATTCAAAAGCAGCATTGCCAAATGTTTTTGCTGATTGTTTTAAAGCAAATTCATCCACAGGAACGCTAAGTTTTGGTTGAAGATTTTCAAGTCCTTTTATTAGTCCTTGTAAAGCATCCGCCCTTATTATCGGATCTAAAGAAACAAGAGTTCTTTGCCCCTTTTCGGTCATTCCTAACATTTCTCCGTATTGTTTTGATAATTTATCTAAGAAATCTCTATCTTCTTGTGTTCCGTATTTATAGGCCCGATCGAATGCGGATTTTGCCGCAAGCTCGGCTTCTTTAGCATAGGAAGATGCAGAATAAATCTTTTTTTGTTGGGCGTATTCTTCTACAGTTAGCGGTTCTGGTTTTTCTTCTCTTGATTGAAGCTCTATATTGTGAAGAAATTTATCTCTATCTCTTGTATGGACATCATGCATAATTCTATCTATATTTTCTCTATTGAATTCTATTTTTGTTAGCATGTTATCCCATGCAGAATGATTGTGTACATCAAGCATTTCTTCTGGATAAAGAATTTCCTTTTTTACAGGTCCTCCAGGATAGTATTTGGTATCTTCATCAAGAACGGCCATCTGCCCGGTTTCTTGATCTACGGCAATTATTTTCTTAGATTTAATTTCAACTTTTTCTCCTGGTTCTATTCTTGATTCAACTTCAAATCTTTTATGTGGGGCTAGAGGCTGTGACCCGGGAATTCCTTCAGCTGAGTGAAAAGTGACATTTATATTTGAATCCGGATCAACCTGGTGACTTCTTTGTAGCGTTTGTAAAACTTTTCTTTCTGCCATCTCTCTCTCTGCTTCGCTGAATCCCTGTTGGGATAATCCCGTAACATCTATAACTGGTCCGTGAATAGACATATCAACTCCTGTTAATTTACTCATCCTATTTAGTTCATCAAGATGTTGTTTTGGCATTGCATCGCTTATTTCTTTTAACATAACAACCTCTACATTTTTTACACCAGAAGCTATTCTATCGGAAACAGCCTGAAGAACATTTGCGGTTCTTGGATCTTGAGCGAGTGCCAGAGTTCCTGAAGAAATTGGGTAAAGACCGCTAGCCAGAGGAGTTGGCTGAAATGCAGAAGGCCCACCCTGGTAGGTATTTTCAATTATGTATCCTTTTCTTTCGGGCATATTTTCTCCTCTCTTTATTCTTTTTTAAGTTAAAATTTATTTATATAGTTATTGTTACGCTGCCGAAAATTTTTTCCCGGGGTCATATTTCCTTGTTTGTCTTTCAAATTCGTTTCTTGTATTTTGGTTCTGATCCATTAGCTCTGCCTTTTTTACAGACATGTATCTTTCAACGTTAGGATATCTTACTTCCTGTGCAGCCGACCTAAAAAAGGATTCCTGTGCTGCGTGAAACTCACTTCTTCCCACTTTTGTCAAATCTTCTCTCACCGGTTTAGCCGATATGTGTTCTGATTCCATATATGTTTTTTCATCCCCTTTTCCCTTTCCAGATATGTATCTAAACCCGTCTTCATCTTCTCCACTCCCCATCAACCCCTCGGCTCTTGGCATGGGAGTTGGTGCTACACGTATCATCGGTTGCTCTCCTGCCATTTGTTCTAATACTGGAGATCCTCTTGTGTTTCTAGCAAACTGTGAAAACTGGACATCATCTATGATGCTTCTTGATCTTTCTTTAAGGTCAGAGTCTATAAGCCCTTCCTCTGTATCTTCTGAATCTTCAGATTCTTCATCGCTTTCCTTATCTTGGCCACGCTTGGACGAGCCCTCTTCATCCGGCTCTTCTTCAAGCTCTTCTTCAAGCTCTTCTTCTTTAGCCATATTAAATTAATGTACCGAGGATATTTAAAATTTAGGTTTTTGGTTAAATTTAAATACCTTTATTTCTTTTTTAGAAAAAGGTGTGCGCTTAAGGATCTTGTTCATCTTCAAGATCATCATTGGAATCAGTTTCAGAATCGGAATCAATTTCCTTGTATTCAGAAATAGAATTGCCCATACCAATTCTTTTTGTCATGATTTTACAAGGATGTTTTAATATTTAAAGATTATGTAGGTACAAAATGTCCAGAAAAAAAAGAAAAATAAGTTTTAAGTATAATTTGGGGGAGTATTGGAAGGTTTTAAAGAATTATAAGGCCCTCTTCTTCTCCTTACTAGTTGTATCTCTGCTTGTTGAAGCTTTATTTACTGTTGATAAGTTTCTTTTTAAGAGAATAATAGATGATGGTTCACTCTTCATTGAAGGAACTCTTTTGCAGAGCGTTTTTGTGCAAACGTTATTTGTGGTGTTGTTTGTATTCATAGGAATTGTTGTTGCTAGAGTTGCAGGAAAGTTTCTTTTATTACACCTAATGAACATACTTACTTCAAAACAGATGAGAGATATAAAGATTAAGTATTTCAATCATATTTTAAGATTATCTCATAATTTCCACACAACTCACAAAACAGGTTCTTTAATATCTAGGCTTGGAAGGGGTTCTGGAGCGGTAGAATCCATGACAGACATAATTATCTTTAATGTGGCCCCTCTTGCATTTCAGTTAGTAATTGTGGGTTTATCTTTAGCTTATTTTAGCCTAATTCCGGCACTTTCAATACTGGTAATTACAATCTTGTTTATCTCTTATAGTTTTATAATACAACAAAAACAACAGGTTCACAAGTTAAGATTCATTCAGTCCCAAGATAGAGAAAAGGCTTTCATAGGAGATGTGTTTACAAATGTAGATGCAATAAAATATTACGGTAGAGAGAACAATATAACAAGAAGGTTTGATCTTCTTACCAGGATTACTAGAAGCCGGGCAATAAAAGATTGGAACTATTATAGGTGGTTTGATGCAGGACAATTATTTATTCTTGCAATTGGAAGTTTCTTGTTGATATACTTTCCTTTAACACAATTTTTAGCTAAAGAAATAACTCTAGGAACCCTTGTGTTCATATACACTATTTATGGGAATGTTGTTGGGCCTATGTTTGGATTTGTTTATGGGATGAGAGGTTTTTATAGATCAATGGCTGACTTCCAGGATTTATTTGAGTACGGAAAGATTGAGAATGATATAAAAAATAAACCTGGAGCTAAAGAAATAGATATAAAATATGGAGAAATTGAATTTAAAAATGTTGATTTTAATTACGGGAGAAGAAGTATTTTTAAAAACTTTAATTTAAAGATAAAACCAAACGAAAAGGTTGCTTTGGTGGGTCATTCTGGTAGTGGAAAAACAACTCTTGTTAAATTATTGAATAGGTTTTACGATGTTAATGCTGGAGGAATATTTATTGATGGTAAAGATATAAGAGAGTTTAAACAAGAATCCGTTAGAGGAGAGACCGGAATTGTTCCTCAAGAGTGTATTTTATTTGATGATTCTCTTTATAATAACATAAGATTTGCTGATAGAAAGGCACCTAAAAACAAAATAATTGAAGCGATAAAATTAGCTCAGTTAGATAAAATAGTCAAGAATTTTCCTGCAAAGGGGAATACAATTGTTGGAGAAAGAGGAATTAGATTATCTGGAGGGGAAAAACAAAGAGTTTCTATAGCCAGGGCAATTCTTGCAAATAAAAAGATACTCATACTTGACGAGGCGACATCAGCACTAGACTCTGAAACAGAACACGAGATTCAATTAGCCTTGAGTAATTTATTGAAAGGAAGAACTTCAATAATAATTGCCCACAGACTTTCAACAATAATGAGTGCTGATAGAATCATAGTTTTGAAGGAAGGGAAAATAATACAGCAGGGAACACACAACGATTTGATAAGACAGACCGGAGAATATAAAAAGTTGTGGAACCTTCAGAAGGGTGGATACATAGAGTGATAAAAATGAAAAGGAAATATCTTTTTGGGTTTGTTCTTGTTTTTATTGGAATAGCAATTATTCTAAATTCTGTTACAGGAATGACTGGTTTTGCTATATCTAATGGGGCTAGTGAGGGAGTTAATTTCCTTTTTGGATTGATTCCACTTTTTGCTGGTTTGTTATTGCTCTTATTTGGAAGAAGTGAAGATGACTCTTATTCTGGCAGGGACAGCATGAAAAGTAGGGATGGGTTAAAGAGACATAATCGTGAGGGAAGAAGAGGGGCAGAACAAATGTATTTTGACCAACACGGAGAGCGTCCTGATGTTAACAGTGAGGCATTTAAGGCCTTTAAAAGGAAAGTTCATGAAGACGGGTCTTTAGCTAGATATCTTAATGATAGAGATTAGGTATAGCTTGCCATTCCGTGAGCTTTTTTGTATACATCAAAGAATTTGAACATCATATCGACTATTTTTGCTGAAGCCACTGGTCTGAGATGGGTTTTTTCAACCCAGTTCTCTTTTGCTACGATTATCTCTTCATCTTTAGATTTTTTTTTCTTTGATGGCCCCGTACTTTTATCATAGCTTCCCATTAATGCTAGAAAAGGATTAGAAGAGTCCTTTGATACTGTTTTTTGTTCTTCTTCTTCTTGTTCGTCAAGAAAGAAATTTATGTCTTCTTGCAATTGATCCATACTCTCTCCAACAGACCCCTCAATTAAAGTAAAAGCATCGGTTAAATCTGATTTATCTAGTTCTTGGTAGAGTTTTGCTATCTCTTCTTCGTTTAGAGTGTAAGCTTTAAAGGTTACATCAACTTTTCCGCCAAAAGTGTAGTGTTGTGTTCCTGGAACTTTTTGAGGAATTCCCCTAAATCTAAAATCTACCAACATTACCCCATAATATTTTCTTTTTAAAGTTCTGATGAAACTTTCTTTTGTAAAATCTTTCGGAAGGTCTCCCTCTAAAGCGGTTTCTTTTATCCTTAGTTCCTGTCTTCCTAGCAGAGTTAGTTCCAACAAAAGAGTATTAAATACTTTTACCAGTGCCGGGTCTCTTCCAAAATCTTTTGTTTCTAGTTCGGAAGCGGCCTTAAGGTATGGTTTTGCCCATCTTGTATATAATTTTAAAGAGCTTACCTGACTTTTAAGATAGGATCTTTCCATTGCGTATCTTCTTTTTAATTCTCTTTCCGATTGCTGAACCCACGAATTAAACTCTGCAATTCTTGGAGTTAGGATTCTTTTAACTCTGTCATTTAAATCTAGCTTTTGGACATCTTTAGTGTCCTTTGCAACTAGAAAGGCATCAATAAGGGTTTGGAATCCTGCCTGAGAAAGAGCCATTGCTTTTATGCTTGAATTACCTTTAGCAGCTAGATCAACTTTGTCCATCCAGAGTTGTTTAAGAGAGAGAATGGCCGCATCTTTTTTAGAAGAGTCTTTAAGATCATCATAGGTTTGTAATCTTATTTTGAAATCTCTTAAATCATATATGATATTTAGTATAGATTTTAATACGGTGTTCATTTGTCCAAGGGTTTGCGTTGCGCTCTGTTGCATTATGCTTGCTTTTCCCCCCATCTCTGAGAAGTGTCCGGAACCTGCAGAAGAAGAAAAATTATCTATTAGCTTTTCTGGGGCCATTCCAAACTCTTCCATAAGATCAACTATAAAAAAATAAACAGGCTCTAGAGTTTCTGAGCTTGAATCATAAACAAGAGTGTGTTCGGAATCAGGCCCTCCTTTACCTTTTTTTGCTAGCTCTGCATAATAAGGACTTATTCTTTCAATAATGTCAGAGATAGAATCTACCATTTTTAACCTGTTTTATATATTATTCAAGGATTGTAGGCTTAAAAAATCTTTGGAAGGCATCGGAATAAGCTTTGTTTTATCTAAAACAAAATAATTACAAAATCCTTAAATACTAAAACTTCTTGTATTTTTTATGGGGATGTTTGGATTTAAAAGAAGAGATAGGGTAATAGATCTTTCTGAACATTATAGGAAACAGAAAGAACAGATTGACGCTATGAAAGAAGAGGCAAAGGAGACAAGTCTGGTTGCAGAACACACTACCAAAACTAGCGGAGGAAGCGGGGGTGTTCTTGGTTTTTTTGGAAGTATGAGTAATTCTAGTGTGAAGGAAACTCCGAGTACCGAATCTGTTGACTTGAGTAGCGTAAACCCTGATGAAAGAAAGAGAAAGCTTGCCAAGAGACTTGCAGACATGACAGAAAAAATAGAGGATTTATCTAATCAGATTTACCACCTTCAACAACGTTTTGAGGTTGTGGAAAAGAAATTGAATATCAATAGGTTTGAATAAATTTATTAATGATTTATTCTTATGGGATTCATGAAAGATCTTGATAAAAAAATAAGAGCATATACATTGAAGAATGCGATTGCATACAAGGGAAAAGCAAATTCAGGAGCTGTGGTTTCTGCATTATTTAATGAAGGGCTTGATAAAAAAGATGTAAGAGTTGTTATGCCCAAAATCCAGGAGGCAATAAAAGAGATAGAAAAATTATCTTTAGACAAACAAGAAAAAGAATTTGAAAAGCTAAAGAAAATGGTTAGCGAGAGAGAAGTAAGGGAGGGCCTACCCGAGTTACCAGGAGCAAAAAAAGGGAAGGTTATAATGAGGTTTGCTCCTTCTCCTTCTGGAGCCATGCATATTGGTCACGCAATGACTGGATCAATATCTTACTTATTTGTAAAAAAATATGGTGGGGAATTCTATGTAAGAATTGAGGATACAAACCCAGAAAACATTTATGAGCCTGCATATAAATTGTTGGAAGAGGACTCCAAATGGCTTTTTGAAGGAAATGCTAAAATCATGATACAGTCAAAGAGAATGGCCAGGTATTACAAATACGCTGAAACCCTGATAAAGAAAAAGTCTGCTTATGTCTGTACTTGTTCTGGCGATGAATTTAGAAAGTTTTCAAAAAATAAAAAAGAGTGTCCGTGTAGGGCTCTTAATGTTAAAGAGAATATTGGGAGATGGGAAAAAATGAAAGATAAAAAAGGCTATAAAGAGGGAGAGGTAGTTTTGAGATTTAAGTCAAGTATGAGCCACCCCAATCCTGCAATGAGAGACTTTCCTTTGGCAAGAGTAAATACTACAAGTCACCCTTTACAAAAGAAAAAATACAGGGTGTGGCCTTTGATGAATCTCTCCGTTACTGTAGATGATATAGATGCGGGTATGACTCACATAATAAGGGCTAAAGAACACAGAGATAATGCAAAAAGACAAGAGATGATGTATAAGATTCTTGGAAAGAAGTTTCCTTGGACGGGTTTTTTAGGAAGGATTAAATTTAAAGACATGGAATTATCGGCTACAAAAATAACTCAAGGAATAAAAGAAGGTAAATATAAAGGATGGGATGATCCAAGGTTGCCAACCCTTGCCACTCTTAGAAACAAAGGATACAAGCCACAAGCATTTTGGAGATTTGCGGAGAATGTTGGTTTGTCTGAAAATGACAAAGTCATGGATAAAAAAGAATTCTTTACATTGTTAGATAATTTCAATAAAGATAAAAAGCTTTAAATATGCAAAGAACTATATTTAATCGTGTTCCGTAAGGGATGTTCTGTTATATTAAAGACAGATAAAAGGAGGTTGAGATGATAAAAAATAAGAAAGGTTTGTCAACTGTTGTAACTACTCTTATAATTATTTTATTGGTGCTTGTTGCTATAGGAATTATATGGGTGGTAATTAGGGGGGTTATAGAAGAAGGAACATCAGGAATAGATTATTCTGTTAAATGTGTGGATACTGATGTTAGAGTGACTGCAGCTACATGTAATGTCGCAGGAGACGTTTGTAGCCTGACTTTTTTGAGGCAGGCAGGATCTGATGATATTGGGGGTGTTATGGCTGTGTTTGTCAATAATACGGGAGCTAGTACTGCCACTGCATTAAATATTGATGAAAACATCCCTCTTTTAACTACAAAAGTGCAAACTCCTTTAGACTCTGGGATTTTAAGCCCTACGGAAGTGCGTGTTAACGCTTATTTTGATGACACTTCGGGTCAGCCGTATATTTGCAGTTTGACAAACAAGTTCAGCGTTACAACCGTTTAATTTTTATTTTTTATATTTCTATTTATTCTTAACTAGCTTGGGCTTTAGAATTATCTAAATTATTTATTAATGTGCACGTCCACTTGTGGAAAAGGTATTTTTATTTTTGCCTTGTTTAGGGCATTGTAAATTCTTGTGTTTACTTCATCAATAGCAGAAAACCTGTTTTCAAAAGAATCGACATAAAAATATGCTTTAAAGTTTGGGTTTGATTCGGCCATTTCAAGAAACCTCACCATTGGTTCTGGTTCTTTTTCAAGATTCTTTAGTTGATTTAGTTCTTTTAACACTACTTTTTTTGACCTTGGCGATGTCAGACCCGTGAGCAACACTAAAAGGAATAACTGCTCTAGATTTTGGTTCTGGTAGAGCAACGTTTTGAATTCTTCCATCAGCTATCTTATTATTGGGGATTATTAGTTCGTTATCCAAAGTTCTTGGTCTTGTTGTCCTTAGACCTATCTTTTCTATTTTTCCTCTTGTTCCTGCATCAAGATAAATTAAATCCCCCACTCTTACTGTGTGATCAAGAACAACTGCTGCGCCTGAAAAAATATTGCTTAGGATAGGTTGTAATGCTAGTGCAACTGCTAATCCCGCAATTCCCAAACCTGCTAGTAAAGGAGTTATTTCAATTCCCCACAAACTAAGCATATAAAGAAAGGCCATTATTATTAGGACTATCCTTAAAACACTATGGAATAAAGAAACTAAACTATCATCAACATCTGATTTTGTTTTTGAAGTTATTTTTTTAAA
>JAHIVR010000084.1 GCA_018816625.1 Nanobdellota archaeon
ACAAGATGTGGGAAAAGTATTTATGATAAGACAAAGAGACTTGGTCTTAGTTCCTTTTCCATTTTCTGATCAATCGGGCAGGAAAGTTAGACCCGTTATTATTATAAGTAATGATAATTTTAATGAAAAATCAGAGGATGTTTTAGTGGTGGGGGTTACTTCTAATATTTCTAAAGACATTTATACGCTTGGATTAAGTAGTAATGATTTGGAACAAGGAAGATTAACAACACCGTGTTGTGTGAAGGTTGAAAATATATTGAAGATAGATAAGGAATTAATAATAAAAAATATTGGAATAATTAAAAAAGATAAATTTAAAAAAATTATCAACATTTTGATGAGCATAATTAAGTGATTACTTGCTTACTTTCTTTCTGTATCTTCTTTCTACTCCAAGAAGAATCATTGCTGCGAAAATAGCAATTATAAAAACATAAACGAAGGAATTATTCTTAATGTAACTTAATAGTGCTTCGTCTGAATTTTCATCTGGAGAAACTCCTCCAGTGACTGGGCTTCTTCTTGATGCAGAATCATCTAGTGCACCTATTGCCTGTCCGGTTCCGGTTAGGGCTATATTCGAACGTGTTAGGCTTGTTTTCCCGTCTGTTACTTTTATATTGTAGACTCCTTCTGGCGCGACTAGCTTGAAGGTTGTTGATTCTCCAATTCCCAAATCAATTTCTTTTGTTCTTTCTGTGTCTCCAATTGTAATCTTTACGACCTTAGAATACTCGGTGTTTCCTATGTTAGTTATTTTTAGAGTGTTTTCTTCCAATTCAAACTTGGCTAGTTCTTTTCTTCCTATTTCAAAGAAGTTAATGGCCTCTGCATCTTCATAGGTTGCCGTTATTGTTCCTTGCCCTGAGCTTGCCTCTCCAAGATTCATATTTGTTAACTGATTGGATTGTACTTCTTTGATTATTGTTTTTCTTTGGGAGTCTTTTATTTCTACTTGGACGGGGGCGTTTAGTAAAGTGTTGTCATTATCATAGAGGATTATTTTAAAAGCTACTTCGTCTCCCGCTTCAAAGTCCGAGCCCAAAGGAAATTCTATCTCTATTGAGTGTGCAGAAATTAAAGAAATTAAAAATAAAGCACTACATAAAAGTAAGAGTTTTTTCATATTTTGGAAAGGAGAGAGGATTATTTAAAAGTTTTTATTCAACAATATTTAAAAATAAAGCATTCCTTTGTTTATCTATGAGAAGAGGGAGATATTTTAGAAGTGAAACATTTGTAACTTATAGTGTCATTGTTTTGTTATTAGCTTTTGGGATAGGAGCATTATATCTTTTGGGTGGGGGAGGTTTTACTGGTTTTGCTGTTTTTAATCAAAATGCACAAGTAGATTTTGATGAAGGGACTTATGTCAACACTGTTTGGAACGGGAGTGCTGTTGTTTTAGATTCTGCAACTTCGGGTAGTTATACAAGCAAGGTTTTTGATGGGGGTGCAGATTCTTATTGGAATAATTTAAGTTATGTTGGCGGAATGCCTTCATTAGACTTTCTTTTTGCGGTTGATGGTGCTGGAGATGTTTATAAATCCTTAGATTCGGGGCAGACGTGGGCGCAAACTGTTGATAATTATGGGAGGACAAGTGACACGGCTGAGATGTTCTCCGATAATTCTTATCTTTATATTATTGCTCAATCAAACCAAGAGGTTTGGATATCTGATAATCTAGGGGTGGGTTTTAGTGTTATAAATGATACTTTTGCTAATAGCGGGTTGTTGGTTGCAGAGGGGGATTCTAGTGGAAACTTATTTGTTGTGGATGCTTCTGGGGATGTTTATCTTTCTTCCGACAATGGGGGAACTTGGACACTGCAAGGGGATTTTAATGGGGTTGCTACAAATAATGCTAAGGGGATAGGGATTGATTCTTCGGATAATCTTTATGTTGTAGATGGTTCTGGGGCGGTGTGGAGATCTGTGAATTCTGGTGTTGATTGGACAGCACAAAACTCTAGTTATGGGGGAGGAGCAGGAACAGATGATTTAGAATTAGATAGTAATGGGAATCTTTATATATTAAATACGAGGGATGTTTTGAAATCTATTAACGAAGGAGTTACTTGGATTAAGATTAATGATAGTTTTGCAGGTTATGATGGGTCTAGAATGTTTA
>JAHIVR010000085.1 GCA_018816625.1 Nanobdellota archaeon
TAAGGCCTCTTTTTTCCATACTTTATTTGTTAAGAAAAGTTATTTTAAATAGTTAATCTTATTTTGCTTTTCTTTGAAAGTCAAAAATCCTTAGAAAATTTCTTTTAGAACCAGCATAGCTTCCATTTTCATTTGCAAATCTAACATCTTCAATAGTATAGAATGCATGGGGATTAAATTCCTTTAAAATAGATATTGCTTTGGTAAGTTGTTTACGCTCCATTATTGAGAATATTACCTTTACATCTCCTTCTACTCCTTTTGCTTGAACAATTGTTAAGCCATATTTTTGTTCTTTTAGCTTTTTAATTAAACTTTCTTCATTATTTCCGGTTACAATCCTTAACATTATTTTGCCAAAGGAAAGCTTTTCTTCAAGTTTCATACCTACATAATTACCAGTTGCAAAACCTCCAGCATAAGCAAAATATGAGATAACATTGGAGATATCTGCTATCACCTGTCTAGCAACCAGGAGCCAAATCATAATTTCAACGAACCCCAATAAAGGGACCCAAAATTTTATCCCTTTAGCAATAAAAATATGCCTCATTGTTCCTAAGGTAACATCAGCAACTCTACCAAAAAAAATTAGTAAAGGTAAAACTAGATAAATATACCAGGGAGAGGTGAGAATGCTTTCAAATACCATTTTTTGATTATAAAATTAATAATTTGTGTTTAAAAGCTTAATCTGTCATAAGATTGTGACAAAAGCTTAATCAAAATTATGGCCTTTTTTTCTAGTATAAGAATCAATCTCCCTAATTGCTTTCTTTTTCTTGCAAGTTCTTCTCTTTTTTAATATTTTCTAAAAAGGAAAAATTCGCGTGAAGATCTTAGAAAAAAAACATATTTAAAAATTATGATTATTAATAATCTAAAAATAACTAATGATCCGAATTTTATTTGTCTTCAGCAGAGGTGATGTCTTTTGTACCTAAATTGAGATATTCACTAGCTTCTTTTGCAAACTCTTTATCGTTTTGTCTTATCCATTCTATTAACATAATCGCGTGCTCCTTCTCTTCATCTCTATTATGTAAAAGAATTTTTTTAAGATTTTTATCTGTGCACATTTCAGCTCTTTGATTGTATAAATCTATGGCCTCTAGTTCCTCTTTGAGAGAATCAATTGCTCTTCTTAGATCCAGTGCGTTTTTGCTTAATTTATCACCATCTTCATATAACATTTTAAGATATTTAAACAAAAAACACAAGCTTAATAAATCTTTTGAAATTTGATTATATTAAGACTTTATATCAGTGTGTTTTTTTTTATGCTTTACCTTTCGTGCAAGGCCCTCAACTTAGGCTTTGCACGGAAAGTTTTTTATTTATAAATAAAGCTCATTTTTTGAACGAGAAGTGGTTGTTTTCTTAAGAAAATGGAGGGGTTGAATGGAAAGTGTTTATAATATGGGCACAAATAGAAAGGTTTATAAATATGTGCCCACATGATATATTGTGGTTTATCACGAGATAAGAAGAATTGATGGAAAAAAACAGAATTATTTAGTTAGCAATAGAAGGGATAATGGAAAATGGAAAAAAACAAGTAAATTTATTGGTACTGGAAATATTGCAAAACAACAGATATCTAAAATGAAAAAAGAATTTGAAGAAGAATTAATTACAAATAGAAAATATGAAAATTTGAGCAAAGAACAAGTAAAGGAGATAGAAAATCTAAAACAAATTTATAAAAAAAATGTAAAAAAACTTTCAAAAGAGGAGTTTGTTAAATTTCAAAAAACTTTTTTCACTGAACTAACATATAATAGTAATGCCATTGAAGGTAACTCTCTTTCCTTAGAAGAAACCTCTTTGGTTGTTAATGATAATTTAGTTCCTGAGGGAAAAACACTCAGAGAGATTCATGAAGCTAAAAATCATTCACAAGCACTAAATTATTTAAAAGGGTATAAAGGAGATTTAAATGAAGAATTAATATTAAAATTGCACGCAATTATTTTAAAAAATATCTCGGAAAGATTTGCTGGAAAATATAGAAAAGGGACTGTGAGAATTACAGGAAGTACTTTTAAACCTCCAATTGCAGAAAAAGTTCCTCAGTTAATAGGAAATTTAATTTACTGGTATAAGAAGAATAAGAATAAAATGCACCCATTTGAATTAACAACAATAGTTTCTATTAAATTTGTAACAATACATCCTTTTGTAGATGGAAATGGGAGAGTTTCCAGGTTGGTTATGAATTTTTTGTTAAGTAAAAAAGAATATCCTTGGATCAACATATATAATAAACAAAGACAGAAATATCTTGAAGCAGTTAGAATTGGAAATGATGAAGACTACTCATTAATTATTCCTTATCTAATAAAAACATTAAAAGAAAATTTGAAGGATTTTGGGTTTGTTAAATAAAGATCTATGTTGACCGAAAAGTAAAATCCCCTTATCCTGAGACAGCTGTGAGAAACTTCTAAATTTAGTCTTTTTAAGAGTTCTGGGTCAGACATTTTGGTCAGGGGGTGTATTTGTGCAACGCCCTCCAATTAAACCACTAAAAAATAGTCATAAATCTTTATATACCCCTTATTTCTATAAAACCTATTACATACAATCTATGGGGATTTAGGGGGATTATACATACAATATATTGTATGTTCAATGGATAATGGAGTGTCCGTATTGTTCAAATACAACATTTAAAGTAACAGATAAGAGGGCCTCTCCTGAGGGGATAAGGAGGAGAAGAGAGTGTTTGAGGTGTAAAAAGAGGTTTACTACTTATGAAAAGGTAGAGAAATCTGATTTATATGTTGTTAAAAAAGACGGGAAGAGAGAAAAGTTTGATGTTGACAAGTTATCAAAAGGAGTACACAAGGCTTTTGAGAAACGTCCGGTATCAAACGAACAAATTGATCGTGCCGTAACGGAGATTGAAGAGACACTAAGAAAAAAAGGGAAAAAGGAAGTTAAAAGCGCGATAATAGGTGAGTTGGTTATGAAGAAGATAAAGAAATTAGATAATGTCGCCTACATAAGATTTGCATCAGTATACAGGGATTTTCAAGATATTCAAGATTTTAAAAGGGAAATTAAGGAACTTTAAAAATGGTAAATAAAATAAGAAAAATCAAACTAAAGTTTTCAAAGTTCATATTTTAAAAAGATGGTAAATAAAATAAGAAAAAGAGATGGTAGTGTTGTATTATTCCAGCCTGAGAAGATAGAGGAAGTTGTATGGAAGGCGGCAAAGGCTGTTGGAGGAAAGGATAGAGAAAAAGCACATCGTGTCTCAAAAATAATTCTTGATGCTATCGGAGAAAAATTCCCTGGAACAGCAATACCCGGCGTTGAAGAGGTCCAGGATATTGTTGAAAAAATATTAATTGAAGAGGGACATGCAAAGGTTGCTAAAGCCTACATCCTTTACAGGAGAAGTCACGAAGAGTTAAGAGAAGTAAAGGGATTGTTTGACACCATAGAGGTTGTTGAAGACTATGTGGGGCTGGATGATTGGATGATAAAAGAAAACTCAAATATGGGTTTCTCATTACAAGGATTGAATAATTATATTGCTACAAAGATAATAGCTAATTACTGGAACAGAAGAATATACCCCGAGGCAATAAGAAAGGCTCACGAAAACAACGAAATGCACATCCATGATTTAGGAACTCTAGGAGCTTATTGTGTTGGATGGGATCTTAAAGATTTATTGACTATTGGTTTTGGGGGTGTCCCTGGGAAGGTTGCGTGCGCTCCACCAAAACACTTTAGAGTTGCTTTGGGACAAATGGTTAATTTCTTTTATACTTTACAAGGAGAGTCGGCTGGTGCGCAAGCGTTTTCTAACTTTGACACTCTCCTAGCCCCATTCATAAGATACGATAATTTATCGGAAAAAGAAATAGAGCAATCAATGCAAGAATTCCTATTTAATTTGGCGGTTCCTACAAGAGTTGGGTTTCAGACCCCATTTACAAATGTTACTCTTGATTTGAGAGTTCCAAGTCACATGAAAGACGAGCCAGTCGTAATAGGGGGAAAACTCCAAAAAGAAACATATAAAGAATTTCAAAAGGAAATGGACATATTCAATAGGGTTTTTGCTAAAATGATGTTGAAGGGTGATGCTCACGGGAGAGTTTTTACCTTTCCTATACCAACCTATAATATAACCAAAGATTTTGATTGGGATAATCCAGAATATAATTTGATATGGGAGATGACCGCCAAATATGGTCTTCCTTATTTTTCAAACTTCATAAACTCTGACATGAATCCTGAAGATGCTAGGAGCATGTGTTGTAGACTAAGATTAGATCAGACTGAATTAAGAAAAAGAGGAGGGGGGCTTTTTGGTTCAAATCCCTTAACGGGTTCAATAGGGGTTGTCACAATTAATATGCCAAGAATAGGATTTACGGCAGTGAATGAAGAGGATTTTATGGTTAGACTGAGCAAAGTAATGGAACTAGCCAAAGAGTCTTTGGAAATAAAAAGAAAGGCGATAGAAAAATTTACGGAAGTTGGGTTATATCCCTACTCACAAATTTATTTAAGGATGGTTAAACAAAGATTTGGTCAGTACTGGAAAAATCATTTTGCAACAATTGGTTTATTAGGAATGAATGAGGCAATAATGAATTTTATGCCAGGGGAGAACATTGCAACTCCAAGGGGAAAAGAGTTTGCTTTGAAAATATTGGGTTTTATGAGGGATCGCCTTGGAGAGTTTCAAGAAGAAACCGGCAACATATACAATCTGGAGGCAACTCCTGGAGAGGGAACAACATATAAGTTTGCTAGAAAAGACAAGCAAACTTTTGGAAAGATTATAGTTGCTAATGAAGAGGGGTATAGAGATTTTGATGCTAAACCTTACTACACAAACTCCTCTCAACTCCCAGTAAATTATACTGATGATATTTTTGAGGCTTTGGAACTGCAGGATGACTTGCAAACCCAGTACACTGGAGGAACTGTTTTACACGGATTTATAGGAGAAAAACTAAACAAAAATGGGGTTAAGAAAATGGTTAAAGCTATTGCAGAAAACTTCCATCTTCCCTACTTCACACTAACACCCACATTTTCGGTATGCCCAAAACACGGGTATTTGGCTGGAGAACACGAGTACTGCCCTAAATGTGATGATGAAATTGCTAGTCAAAGAGACATAATAAAAGAGGAAATAAAGACCGAGCACGTTCAAGCTTAATCATGCTAAAGAAACAATAGTAAACTAGGTGAAACAAAATGAAAAGTAAATATAAAATTTTCATTACATTTCGAAAAAGGAGAGAAAAATTTCAAAATGAATAGAACTAAATGTGAAGTTTATTCGAGAATCGTCGGGTATTTGAGACCCGTACAGCAGTGGAACGAGGGAAAGCAGGCAGAGTGGAAAGATAGAAAAACCTTCAAATTATGTGATAGTCATGAAAATTAAAGGGCTAATAAAAACTACTTTGATTGACTACCCCGGCCACATAGCCTGCACTCTTTTTTTATACGGATGCAATTTTAAATGTGGTTTTTGCCACAACCCTGAATTGGTTTTAGGAGAATCGACTCCCGATTTAAAACAAGAAGAGGTTCTTGACTTCCTACAAAGAAGGAAAAAATACCTTGAAGGAGTTTGCATAACTGGTGGAGAGCCACTTTTAACAATAGAGAAGAGTTTTTTAGAGAAGATAAAAAAA
>JAHIVR010000224.1 GCA_018816625.1 Nanobdellota archaeon
CGATTGACCCAAATTTTTTGAATACTTCAACAATTGTTGATATGCTCACCCCTAGTTTAGAAAAAAGGCCCTCTCGACTTATACCTTCCGTTTTTTTAGAGAATATACCCAATTTGCCAATACTGGAATCAAAGATAGGCGAAAGGTGGTTCTGAAATTTGCGAGAAATTAGAGAATAGACATTATCAAAAGATAACCCTGATGCAGTTACCTTATCTAATATAAAGAGGAAGTTCTTAAGAGACTTAGCGACTAATACAAAAGCAAGTGTAATGATCAGTAGGGTTTTAGCAAACCCCCCCGAAAAGAGGTTTTTAAAACGAACAAAAGTTACCCCTGATACTTTTCTACTAAATGCTTTAATAAAGCCATCTGTCTCACTGTTAAGGTTTTTAAAGAAATCACTTACAGTAAAGAAAACATCAGAAAATACAGTACTAAGCTTCTTAAAAAGGTCAGCAATGTAAGATACATCTTTAGCAAGGTTGTCTAATAATTGATTAATATTATCATCAAAAGAAACTTTTATAATGGCTTTACTAGCATGCTTTACCAAGCCGTCTATTTTATTTTGAGCTTCTTTAATACCTCTATTAAAATCATCTAGAACAGTATTAAAGTTTACTGATACTTCCCCTACTGTAGGCATATTTTTTTACCTCTTCCAGGCAAAGATTTCTTTTTTAAAGTCATTAAAATTAAAAGAAGGCATAGAAGCCTTCTTTTCTTCATTCAAATCTAGTGTCTTTTCAATTGTTTTTAAAATGCGTTGATATTCTTTGAAGATATCCCCTTGAGACTTTTTAGTAAATAAACTCGCAACAATACCCATAAACATGGTCATATACTGCATGTGATCTTTAATGTTTACATACATTAAGAGGCTATACAAGTATATAACTTCAAAAACATTTATTTCATAAAAAGCCTCAGTATAAGAAAGGATATTGTACTTTATTAAAGTTAAAGCTTGTTCCTCTATTGAGAGGGGACTATCTGCAATTTTTTTTCAAGGGTAGTATTTTCCTCTTCCTGACCCTCTTCTTTTTTCTGAACACGGTCAAAAAGGGGTTTCAACATTAAATCGTAGATATCTTTAACAATATTTATAAGATCAGGCAAATCAAAGAGTTCTTTAACTGCCTCCATTTCAATACCATTAAAAGATTTAGTTTCTCCCCCTTCTTTTAATAAACAGAGATTTTGGTTCTCTCTATCTAAGGAGGTATGGACAAGAAGGTAAGCATCTTCTAAATTATCAAAAATGAAGTCAATAAAGAGACCGACATCAATCTCTTGATCTTTTGGTAAAGTATTTAAAAAAGCGAAAATACGCTTAACAAGTGGTTTTGTTTTCCGCCATTGTGTAACGTTCCATGGCTTTATCTGTACTCGAATTTGACCGTCTTTTAAAAGACGAACTTTAGAAGATTTCTTTAAATCGTCGATATCAACTAATGAAAACTTAGACATTATTAGTCTCTCCTCTCCTGTTAAAACCTAAAATTAAATGTAATTTGTCCATTCGCCAAAACCAACCTCTGGATCTTCCAAAATGTCCATTTCTAAGGTAACCACTCTCCACGCATCCTTAGATAAAAGATTGATATCTCCAGAAGGTTTTATTTTAGCACTAGGAAAATAAATATACTCTTTAGGACCGGCTGCCGCTCCAGCAGAGATAACCCATAAACGAGCCTCAATATTTGTATTCTCCATTATAATATGCTTTGTTAAATTAGTCTTACGTACGGTATAATTAACAACCACTGTTTCTCCGGCAGTTATAAGCCCACCATCCACACGAGTAATAACACCAGTTGTTAAATTAACTGTATAATCTGCAGTGGCTCCTTCTTCAAAACCATCCGCTCCCTCTGTACCTAACTGACTATAGATACCGAGTACTTCTTGAATAGTAGCTCCGCTATTAACTGTTATTGTCCCTGGCGTTCCGACAAAAGTCTTAGTCTCCTGTAGGGGGACATCTATTGTTGTTGATACTGGATCGCCGGATAATAAAGCATAACGAAGGTTCTCTTTAACTACCTCGTCTATTTCAATTGTTACTTTACCTTTTACCTCGGTTATTATCTTCTTATCCTGTTTATTAATACCGGCAAAGTTACTTGAGTGCTCCAGTTCAGTAAATTCAGGAGCGAATGAACCGGAGTTTACATTACCTACCGGTTTTGCCACTGTATATGTTGCTGGAGTAGTTGCTAATTTTCGAGCAATCCATACCGTTGCTCGATTTGCTATCGCATAGTTCTCTGGATTATTTGGTGTGTACCCATCAACCATCTTTATATCCTTTCTGAAACCATAAATTTTAATCTAATAGAGGCAAAAAAAATATTACTTTCATTATTTATAAGCCTTCCCCGTTCGAGAGGAAAGATACTATTTATTATATAAGATGTTAAGCTGAAACTCTTTTCTGCTAAAAACCCAATTGGGCAAAAAAAATTGTATAAACTTGTAACTCGTGCTAAAGAAGTCTCTCCGGTACCAGAACAAACAACTTTAATATGATATTCTGAGCGTTGTCTATTTGTTGTGTAGCCTTCTCCTACTGGTATAAGGCAAATCATAAAAAAGGCCTTATCCTTTATATGGGGAAAACTATGTATATAAACTGTAGCCATAGGGAAGTTTGTTCTTATTAAAGAAGCCAGCTCTTGTTCAAACATTACTTTCTATAAGCACCAAAAAAAGTCAAAACGGTTTCTATACTTGAAACATCATAGCCGTTCGGTAACTCTGTACCAATTGCATCATA
>JAHIVR010000086.1 GCA_018816625.1 Nanobdellota archaeon
ACTTATATAATCGCATCTATGATAACCCAGATAAATGGAACTTACAATTATGATACAGGAATCTGGTCTTGGACAGAAGAAACCCCGATAGTTCAGGAAGCAATAGACATAAAAACCAAATATTCAATTAAGCCACCAGTAGTTCCTATAGCAGGGGGATGGAATAAATTTTGGAATACAATTAAAGAGCTATGGTGCAAACTACTGCCTTTCTTTTGCAGTTCATAGGAGATAAAATGATTAATGAAACATCCAAGCTGACTTATGAAATGATAACTAGTGTAACCAACAGACCTGTAATTATCTGGGGTCTAGTAGCAATATTTATTTTTGTCTTTATCTTGTTTTTGCTTTATGGAATATTCGGACAGGCAAGAACTTCACAAGGCAAGGTTATTAAGGGTATAAGACCAATTCAGAAATTAAGTTTCTGGATATGCTGGTTTATCTTGTGGGTACTGCCTTTTGGATTAATAATCTTGTTTTTAATCTTCCCTATATGGAGCAGGATGGGAATATGACATACTCTCGCACCCTAAAGGGCGGAGTATCTAAATAAAGAAAATGGAAAACATACAAGAATTAACATATAAAGAAGCAACACATAAATTTAGAGTAGCCCATGCAATAGGAACTTCAAGATTTGAATATTCTATGCCCTGTATAATTCTTAAAGAACTTCCAAATAATCGTGCAAAGGTTTTAGTTTTTGGATACCACACAAGAAAGGTAGAATTATGTGACGGAGCAAAGAGAATCAGATATGTCTCAAAAGAAAGATTGATTAAACTAAACTCGGAGGTCTCAATTCCTCCCAACCCTAAAGGGATTGGGTATCCTTGAGACGATTATATGATAAACAAAATTGAAAGGAGGCAAATAAAAAGATGTTTGATGTAAAAGTAGAAAAAGGATCTGGAAAATGGTTTGGTATAACAATCCTATTATTGTCAGTTCTGCTCGTGCTTTCATCTCTGGGCAAGGTATCTTGGATTCAGTGGATTGCAGTGGTTTTTTCCATCATATTAGGGTTTTTCCTTTGGAGAGAAGGTGGAGTAAGAGACTATCTAAGATCAAAAGGATACAAGAAAGTGACCGGTAATGATTTAATAGTGTGGCTATCCTTTATCTTTGGGACATTCCTTATTCTTAATGGAATCTTCCTGATAAACATAATAAGGAATTCAGCACCAGGATGGCTTACAAGTTTCATATCAACCAGTGGAGTGATTGGGGGGGTGGTTTCAGGATTACTCGCAATATTCTTGATTTTCACACCAAAACCAAAAGCATAAATTTTTTATTATTTTTTAAATTTTAAATAAAGAGAATTTGAACAACAATTCAAAAACAGAAAAGTATAAAAAGGAGAAAAACTTAAAGAGAATATGGGATTTAGAAAGGGACAAAAAGTAAAATATGATTATGAACTGGAGAAAGCATAAAAATGAGCAAATATTTCGTCAAAAAAAAGTATAAAGGAAAATTCTATTATCTGGTGATAGAGGCAGTTCCAGAAAAAAAAGCAAAACAATTAAAAAAAGATGGTGAACCTATTTTTGATTCAAGATCAGAGGCTACAGAATATATAAGTTCAAAAAGATAAAATGGTAACTAGAGCAACTCAATTAAGAAGATTAAGAAAAAACAAATGTGTCGAATGTGGAGTAAAAATGCCAAAAGACACCTATGAGTATTATCCTACATTATGTAGAAGATGTGCAAAAAAAGAAATGAGGAAAAAAAGATAAAATGCCAAGAAAATATTTCGTGTTAGCAAAATTGAAGGATTCGGGAAGAAAAGTAACAGTCAGTAAAGAAGATACACTAGAAGATGCAACTTCCTTAATTTATACAGAATCACACCAAATGGAAGCAGAAAATGTTAAAGAATGGTTTGTAATTCATAAAGGTAAAACAGTTGTTCACTTAGATGAAAATTTAAACAATATAAAATAAAATGGTAAAAGGATCAACAATAACAATTTGGATTTTAGCGATAGTGTTAGTTCTAGGTGTTGCTGGATATTTCCTTTTTTCTTCTATCCATCCATTTAAAGCATCAATAAGTGAAGCCTACAGAACACAAATAGACAGGTTATCTCCAGGATATTTGAAAGAGAAAGAATTAGCCTGTACCGACCACAATGGAGACTGGGTAGAATCTAGGACAAAGGTGGGATGTTTCAACATAGGAACAGACTGGGATTCTTCTTGGTGTAGCACTATGGAAGGAACGACAGTAGAAGACATTTGTAATGGAATTTCAGGAACTAAATGGGTCTGTGATCAGAATAATGCTGGATGTATGTATTGAAAATGAGGAAG
>JAHIVR010000087.1 GCA_018816625.1 Nanobdellota archaeon
CTACTAGCCTCTTCTTTGAGAATCTTGAATCTGCCCAATTCTTTTGTGTTTTTTACATGAGGTCCGGTACAGATTTCTTTTGAGAAATTTCCTATAGTGTAAACAGAGACGATGTCCCCGTATTTATCCCCGAAGACTCCAAGAGCTCCTTGCTTTAACGCTTGTTGTGTGGGCATCTCTTCTTTTGAGATTGGAAGAGCCTTTTTTATTTGCCCGTTGACCAGGGACTCAATTTCTTTTAATTCTTCTTTGGTTACTTTTCTTGGGAAGGAAAAATCTAGCCTAAGTCTTTCTGCTGTTATGTTAGATCCTTTTTGAAACACTTTCTTTCCAAGGGTTTTTCTTAACGCTACAAGAAGAAGATGGTGAGCTGTGTGGAGTTTTGTTGTGGATTCAGAATTGTCAGCAAGGCCAGATTTAAATTTCCCTTCAGCGGCAGTTCTTGAAAGGCTTTGGTGTTTTGACTGTTCTTGTTTGAATGATTTAACATCAACTGTTATTTTATGTTGTTTGGCTGTTTCTTCTATAAGTTCTAGTGGGAAGCCATAGCTTTGATATAATAAGAAAGATGTTTTTCCATCTAGGGTTTTGTTTCTTTTATTCTTGAGGAAGTTAAGTAATATCTTTTCTCCTTGCTCGAGTGTTTTTAAGAATTTTTCTTCTTCTTTATTTAGTTCCTCCAATATTTCTTTTCTGTTTTTTAGTATTTCATAATCAGAATAAATATCAAAAATTGGTTTGGTTATTTCACTTATTCTTTCTTTTACTCCCAATTGTTTTTTATATCTGATGGCTCTTCTAATCAATCTCCTTAAAACGTATCCGTGTTCTGTATTACTTGGGATTACCCCATCTGCAATAATAAAGACAGAAGCTTTAAGATGATCTGCAACTATCCTCATAGCTTTTGTTTCTTCTTTGTTCTTGCCATACTCTTTTTTTGAAAGGATTTCTATTTCATTTATTATTGGTCTCCATATCTCTGTTAGGTATATGTCTCTTAGGTTATTTAACACAGCAAGAGTTCTTACAATCCCTCCTCCAAAATCTATATTTCTTTGTTTTGCTTCTTTATATTTTCCTTTTTCATCTCTGAAATACTGCATTAAAACATCATTTCCAATTTCTACCCACTTTTTGTTTCTTGGATTCATTTTTTGGGCTTTTCCTTCACCAGTCCAGTAAAAAATCTCTGTGTCTGGTCCACAAGGCCCGGTATTTCCTGCAGGTCCCCACCAGTTATCTTTTTTAGGGAGATAGGCTATGTTTGTTATTCCTAAAGATTTCCAAATTTCTTCCGATTCTGTGTCTTTTAGTGCATCTTTGTCTCCTTTGAAAACAGTAACTGCTAGCAATTTTTCATTTATTTTAAGGATTTTTGTTATGAATTCAAAAGTGTATTTTATTGCATCTTCTTTCCAGTAATCTCCAAGGCTCCAGTTTCCAAGCATTTCAAAAAAAGTATTATGTACAAGATCTCCCACTTCATCAATATCTCCGGTTCTTATGCATCTCTGGATGTTTACAAGCCTTTTTCCTTGGGGATGGGGCTGGCCTAAAAGGTAAGGAACTAATGGATGCATTCCAGCAGTAGTAAATAGTACTGTTGGGTCTCCCTTTGGAATTAGTGGGGAGTTTGCTACTTGTTTATGCCCCTTTTTCTTAAAAAATTCAATATATTTTTTAATAAGTTCTTTACGAGTTATCATAATTCCACTAAGAAGGAGGATTTTAAAAATTATGCTATTGGAGTCTTGCCAGCTGTTCTTGAATATCTTTTAGCTGAGAATCCAAACTATCTCTTTTTGGCTCTTCCTTTTTCTCTAATTTTGGAAGTTTCTTCTTTTTTTCTTTTGGTCTTACTTTCATATGGTGGATTACTGGTTCTTTTTTTTCTTTTTCTTCAAGTATCTTTGGGAGTACTGGAGTTGGTAGAAAAGTTTTCATTAATCTTAAATTAGTTCTTAGTTCTCCAAGATTTTTTTCTAATCTTATTTTTAATTCAAATTCTTTTGATCTCAATTCTTTGTATTTTTTTGCGGCTTGTGCAATTCTTATAAGTGCGGCTTGTGTTGATAGGAGATCTATTCTAGACCTTCTTGCCTCATCGTAATCAAGCTTCACGTGAATTAGGTTTTCACTTTTCATTTTAATCTATCTTAGAAAAAATATCAGAATCTATTTTTTGTACGTCTTCTTTTACTTTAATGATTTCGTTTTTCCAGAATTCTAGCTCCTTTTCTTCTTCTTTTTTTAAATCTTCTATTTGTTTAAGGTTTTTTTCTATTTCAGCTACTTGTTTTTTCGTCTTTTCTAGCGTTCTTAATCCGCTTTGGAATTTATCAATACGTATGAACACAGGACCACTTTTTGATTGTCTTGGAGGGTTGTATTCTTTTGGCATTTCTGAAAATTCTGGTTGTTCTTCGAATTCTTCATCCTCTTCCTTTTCTTTAGAGGAATCCATCTTAAAATCATCTTCTTCTATTGCAAAGGGCTCCATCTCCTGTCTTCTTGTAATCATCGGTTTCGGAGGAACTCTACTTTGAGGTTTTGGCATCATTCTAGCCTTCTTTGGAGGACCGAAATCATCTGCTTCAAAAACTCTATCACCTTTTTCTTCCCCAAGACTGTACTCCTCATCAAACTTAGGAGTGCCTTTGATAGCATGTTTTATAGTGTCTTGTGAAAATTTCTGACCGTAAGAACTTGTTGGAAATTTTGGTAGTTGGTGTATCGGTTCTTTATTTTCGAATTCTTCTAATTCTGGCAATTCTGGAAGCTCAGGAAGTTCTGGGAGCTCTGGCAGGGTTAAATTCTTTTTTTTAGAAAAATCTTGTTTGTTGTTTCCCTCTTCTTTTTTGCTAAACCAACCCATTTTTTAATCCTTTTTTAGTATATTGTGATATACCCTTTTTGATATATATGAGAGACAATATAGGTTTAAAAACTTTGTTTTTTCTTGGCTACGTTACTTGCCAACCGAAACCTATATAACTTGATTTTTTTTAATCTTTAAATGCTAACTAAATTTCTTAAGGAAGTGGTGATTCTTGTTGTTGGAAAACAAGCCGAACCAATAGCGGAGTTGCTTAATAGTAATAAACATGTTAATGAGTTTATCATAGCTAAGAAGTTAGGAATTACTATTAACCAAACTAGAAATATTTTATATAAAATCTCTGATTACGGGCTTGTTTCCTTCGTTAGAAAAAAAGATAAGAGGAAGGGATGGTACACTTATTTCTGGAAAATAGAAATTCTGAAGGCTTTAGAATTCTTGAAGAGTGTTTTGTTGAAGAAAACCGAGCAAATACAAAATCAAATAAATAGTAGGGAGTTGAAACAATTTTATTTTTGTGAAAAATGTGGTATTGAGTTTAGTGAAGAGAATGCTCTGTTGCACGACTTCACATGCAGCGAGTGCGGAGGCATTTTTACTGTTAAAGATAATACTAAACTCTTGAAGGAATTTAAAAAGAATTTATCTAGACTAAATAAGGAGATGGAATTGATAGATTTAGAAATAGAAAAAGAGAGAGGAAAAGTTGATAAGAAGAAATCTAAAGACATAAGTGATAGGTTGAAAGAGAAAGAGAAAATTAGGAAAGATAAACTTCGGATAAGACGTGAGGCTAATTTAAAAAAGATTAAAGAGAAGCCTTCTATTAAAGGTAAATCAAAGAAAAAATCTAAACTTGGAAAAAAACCAACCCCCAAGAATTTAAAGAAGACTTTGAAAAAGAAAGTTTTAAAGAAAACAAAATCAAGTAACAAGAAACTCAAGAAAGTTCGTCCAGGCGTGGCCAAACTAAACAGGCCAAAAGAGAAAGTTCGTCCAGGCGTGGCCAAACTAAACAGGCCAAAAGAGAAAGTTCGTCCAGGCGTGGCCAAACTAAAGAGAAGGTGATTTCTAAAAAATGAGTCCGGTGTATCAAGTAACTCCAAAACTTAGAAAGAGAAAATTTATTAATACTTTTAGCGTTAATACTAATCTTGTATTTATTAATGTAGTTTTATTTATAATTTTCTCTATTATTATCTCTAGGGATTCTAAATATATAGAATATATTGCCATTCAACCGGGGAATATTCTAGCAGGAAAATATCTTTGGACTTTTATAACTAGCATGTTTATGCATGGGGGTTTCTTTCATATTTTTGCAAATATGTTATCTTTGTTTTTTATTGGGGGTTTAGTTGAGAAGCTACTTGGAAGGAAGAGGTATCTTTATTTTTATCTTATTTTTGGGTTATTTGCTGGTTTATTTTTTGTTTTATCTGCATTTATTTTTCCTGAGGCGATGAATACTTTTGCAGTTGGTGCTTCTGGGGCAATCTTTGGTCTTATAGGATTGCTTATGCTTTTAACTCCCAATCTTCCGGTGTATTTGATGTTCGTCCCCATACCTATCAAGATGAAATATGCTGCCCCGGGGATGTTGGTGGTGCTCTGGCTTATTTCTATCGCTGGAAATGTTCCTATTGGGAATACAGCCCATCTTGGGGGGTTAGTTGCCGGATTGGCTTATGGGCTTTATTTGAGGAACAAATATAAACGTAAAACTGCTTATATTAGTAAACACTTTAGTTAATTTGTGTTTTAAAAAGATGGTGAAAAGAAGAAAAAAATCTAAAAAGATAGTTAATTTTGAAGACCAGTATGTTAAGAGCTGGAATTTTATTAAACAATCTAGGGAATTCATTTATGTTGCAGTATTGATTTTCTTTATCTTTGCAGTGATTGGTTTTTTCTTTCAAGATGTTGTCAACTACTTTTTTAAATCTTTTTTTAGCACGGATTTGAATGGAAATATTCTAGTTTTTATTGAAAGATTGATTGAGAAGACAGAAAACATGGGGTCTTCTGAGCTTTTGAGATTTATATTTTTTAATAATCTACAAACTAGTTTTCTTGCAATGGTTGTTGGAGTTTTGTTTGCAGTATTCCCTTTATTTGCAATCGTAACCAATGGATATCTTTTGGGCTTTGTTTCTTATCTTAGTGTGAAAGCAGGTGGAATTCTTGTTTTATGGAAGCTTTTACCCCACGGGATATTTGAATTGCCGGCGGTGTTTCTTGCGGTAGGTTTGGGATTGAGATTGGGTTTATATATTTTTAGAACCAACGAAAGACCCTTTAAAGAAATCATTGTAGAATGCTTGAGAGTGTTCTTGTTTGTAATTCTGCCTCTTCTAATTGTGGCAGCCATTATAGAAGTAATGCTTCTTGTTTCTTTAGGGTGATTAATCTTTTAAATCGCTTATCCCAAGGATAACAAGGAAGAGTCCTATCATAAATACAAACCAGAAAATCCCCCCTTTAAGAACAATCCATGCGGCGTTTAAGAAGTCAAAGCTTTTTCCAAACAATTCCCAGCTGTTAACTGAGGAAAACCATGCTACAAGGATGGCTCCGATTAACAAGATAAGTCCAATTAAAAGTTCAGACCATTTATTCATTGTAGTCTTAGATACTGGTTTTTATTTAAAAAGATTCTTGTTCTGGAATATGTATTTAAAATTAGGAAAGGATATCTTTTTAAAACCCAGTTTTTAATAAGCTCTATGAAAGAAGTTAAACATCTTAAAATAGAGAAAGATATGGGAGTATCTGATCTTGTAAGGGGGATGAGGGGTGTTGGGTTTGGAGCTGGTAAGATTGCAAGAGCTGGCGAGATAATGGATAAGATGTTTAAAGATGGGGATTGTAAGGTCTTTTTTGGAGTTGCTGGAGCAATGGTGCCATGTGGGATGAAACAGGTTATTCTTGATGTTCTTGATTATACAGATATTTTTGTTACAACCGGGGCAAATCTGACCCACGATTTGATTGAATCTCTTGGGGAGAAACACTATAAAATAGAGAATGAAAGGATTGTGGATGACGTTCTTTTGGCAGAAAAAGGTTTTGATAGAATTTATAATGTGTTAATGAAGAATGGAGTTTATGAAAAACTTGAAGATTTTTTTAAGGCCAACTTTGATAGTTTTTCTAAGTGTGGAAATATAAAGGATTTTTTGTGGAAAATTGGGGAGTTGTGTCCAGGGGGGGGTATTTTGAAAAAATGTTATGATAAAAAAATACCCATTTTTTGCCCTGGAATTGCAGATTCTGGAATAGGTTTAATGATGTGGGGGAGAATTGCTGAGGGCAAAACTACAAATATTGATGTATTTACAGATATGAAAGAAATTATTGATTTTTCTTGGACTGCCAAGAAAACAGGGGTGCTTTATATTGGGGGAGGTTTGCCAAAGAATTTTATCCAGCAAGCCCTACAGTTTTCTAAAGGGGCCGATTACGGGATACAGATTACTACGGATAGGCCAGAATCCGGGGGTTCTAGTGGGGCTCCTTTGAAAGAAGGAATATCTTGGGGTAAATTGAGCAAGGATGCTGATTTCGTGGATGTGGTTTGCGATGCAACAATAGCTTTGCCTTTGATTTTTGGGTCTATATTATAATGTTATGCAAATTTCTTCTAAAAATTTATATATTTGAGGAGTTTTAATTTAATATGAAAGTAAAAATAAATCTTTTTAGGTTTTCCAATAACGGGGGAGTTTTGTTGAAATGAAAGTAAATAAAGAATTTGATCTCCCGGTTTCTAAGGAGAGAAGGGAGATGCCTAGAAAGGAGTTCATAGATGTGCTTAAAATGTTTGCCCCTGGAACTTCTTTAAGGACGGCTTTAAATGATATTATAAGGGCCAACATGGGGGCCTTGATTGTTGTGGATAATGGGAATATTGATGGGGTTTTTGAAAAGGGTTTTAGGATAAATGCTAAATTTAGTTCTCAGAGACTTATGGAACTTGCTAAAATGGATGGCGCCATAATTCTTTCTAGAAACATGAAGAAGATAGTTTTTGCAAATTCTCTACTTATTCCAGACCACAATATTCCTACTAGAGAAACAGGGACTAGGCACAAGGCTGCTGAGAGGACTTCCGTCCAAACAGGAGCAATTGTTTTGGCTATTTCTGAAAGAAAGAATAAAAGCACTCTTTATTATGGGGATATAAGGTATGAACTTATGGAGAGTTCCGAGATATTGAGGCGGGCGGCAGAGACAATGCAAATACTTGAGAAACAGAGAGATGTCTTGGGGGAGGCCCTTAATAATTTTAATTTACTTGAGCTAAATAAAATAGTTACAATAAATGATGTTGCAAGCATTCTTCAAAAGTTTGAGGTCATTCATAGAGTTTCTGCAATTGTAAAAAAGTATCTTGTTGAGCTTGGAAAAGAGGGTCTTGTAGTTAACCTTAGACTTAAGGATTTAACAAGGGGATTGGAGAAAGAAGAGGATCTTATATTGAAGGATTATTTTGAGAAGAAGACTTTAACTGAGAAGTTATTGGAGAAAATGGATTTTGATTTCTTACTTGATCCGGAGAATGTTTCAAGGATGTTATTTGAGGAGCTTCATGATAGGCCCATTTCTCCTAGGGGCTGGAGGCTTTTGAGTAAAACGAATATTCTTGAAAAATATATTGAGGCACTTATTGCTAGGTTTAGAAATTTAGATATTATTTTATCTAGAAATGAGCGAGAGCTTTGTGAGATATTTGAGAATGAAGGTTTATGTGCTTTCTTTAAGAAAGAGCTCTATAATTTAAGAGAAAAGATTAGTTTAGGAAAACAAATATAAAAAGCTTAAATACCTCGTTTTTTATGTGATATAAATGCTAACGGAAAAACAAATTAGCCAAATTAAAGAGCATCTTGATAGGGCGCAAAATCCTGTTTTTTTCTTTGATAATGATCCGGATGGGCTTTGCTCTTTTCTCCTTTTACAAAGGTACATTGGTAGGGGTAAGGGGGTTGCAATTAAATCCTTTCCGGGATTGGCCGTTAATTATTTTAGGAAGGTACATGAATTAAATGCCGATTATGTTTTTATTTTGGATAAGCCTGTTGTAGATGATGATTTTTTTAAAGAGTTGGAAAAAATAAATATGCCCACGGTTTGGATTGATCATCATGAGGTTCAGGTGGAGATTCCAAAGTTCGTAAGTTATTATAATCCTCTTTTTAACAAAACTCCCACAAACGAACCGGTAACTGCACTTTGTTACCAGATTTCTCAAAGGAAGGAAGATGCATGGATAGCTCTTTTTGGGAGTATTTCTGATATGTTTATTCCAGAATTTTATAATGATTTTGTAAAAGAGTATCCTGAACTTGCAATAGCGAGCAAGGATATTTTTGAAATTAGGTATAAATCTAGGGTTGGTGAAATGATAAACATAGTAAGTAACGGTCTTAAAGACACCATAAGTAATGTTGTTTTGATGCTTAAATTTCTGACCAAGGCCAAAGGTCCTTATGATGTTTTGGAAGAGACTCCAAAGAATAGAAGGTTACACTATCGTTCAAGCCAAATCGGGGCAAAGTATAAGGTCATTCTTAATAAGGCAAAGAAATTGGGAAGAAACCCCGGGAAACTTTTGTTTTTTAGATATTCTGGAGATTTAAGTGTTAGTGGAGAACTTTCTAATGAGATTTATTATTATTTTCCAAAAAAGATAATAGTGGTTGCTTATATGAAAGGAGATAAAACAAATCTTTCTTTAAGAGGAGAAAATGTTAGAGATCTTTTATTAGAAGCTATCAAAGGTATTGATGGTGCTAATGGTGGGGGGCATAAGAATGCTGTTGGAGGTCAAATAAATACTAAAGATTTGAGTAAATTTGAAGAAAATTTGAAATCCATATTGGACAATAGCAAAATATAAAAGTAGTTGATTCTTTGTCTTAAGCATGAGAGAAGGACTAAATAATAAGCTTAGAATGTTTAATTTAGTCTATACTCTTAAAATTAAGTGCCCTTCGATTTAATCCAGATTTTTTTTTCTTGCTTGGATTGAATGAGGGGGATTACTTCTTCTAGATTTAAGCTTGAAAAGACTTCTAGATTTGGGGGTTGCTTAGCAACTAGAAAATGGAAAAGAAAATGGAAAGTAAATATAAAATTTTCATTCCCTCTTGTTGAAAATGATAAAAAATAGAAAGTTTAATAAAATGGAGAGAGAATTTTTGGAGAAAGAGCTAGGATTGCTTGTAGTAGCTACAATAAGGATGGAAGCAGAATTACAAGCCGTTATTCAGAGCCAGGAATAGCTAGTAGGATTTCCCTATGTAGGCGATAACCTTAGCTTTTTCTTTACAAAAAGGACATTTCCCCGAAGGTTTTTCTTCTTTATTTGCAAGAGTTCCTCTTACTTCTGCAATCATCTCTCTTTCAACAATATCTGCGCATTTTGTTCCTTCTTTTTCTATTGAGCAAAAATTTACTCGTGCTATCTTTCCTTCTTTAAGAGTTTTAGATACTTCGGCTTTTGTTGTGCAGTTCACTATTTTTCCCTTAATGAAATTATTTGCTTTGGTTAATAGCCTTTTGTCATAGGTTTCTCCCAATTTTTTTATTTTTGATAGGGATGCTAGGGGTATTTTTTCTTTTGTTCCGGTATCTCTAGTGAAAAGAGTCAGTTTTTTCGCTTTTAGTTCTTTTTCTCCTACTTCAAGTCTAAATGGAACTCCCTTGAGTTCCCATTCGTAATACTTTTCCCCTGGCCTTTTTTCTCTATCATCTATTTCTACCCCAATTCCTTCTGCTTCTAAAGTATCTTTTATTTTTGTTGATTCTTTAATCATTTTATTTTTATCATCTTTTCCATATATAGGAATTATTACTATTTGCACTGGGGCTATTGAGAAAGGCAACACTAATCCTTTATCGTCTCCGTGCAGGGCTATAACCGAAGCCAACATTCTTGATGGGGCTGGACCGTAACATGTTTGCCATACGTATTCTTCTTTTCCTTCTTTGTTCTTGAATTTTATATTGAAGGATTTTGAAAAATTCTGGCCTAAAAAATGTGTTGATGGTTGTTGTAGAAGTTTTCCGTCCGGCATCATCACATCAGAACCTATTGAGTATACAGATCCTGGGAAGTGGTCCCAGTTTGGTCTTTTAAATGGTAATGAAGGAACGCAGAATTGTTGGTGCAACACTTTTTCTGTAATTTTAATGTCTTCTTGAACCTGTTTATGGGCCTGTTTTTCTGTTTCAAAACAATCATGACCTTCTATCCACATAAACTCTCTTGCTCTTATTAGTGGACGGGTTGCTTTTGTTTCTAGTCTAAAAACATTTGCTCTTTGATACATTTTTAGAGGAAGATCACGCCACGAACGAATCCATATAGAGTACATTTCATACATCGAGGTCTCACTTGTAGGACGCAATGCTAGTTTGTCTTCACCTTTTACTTTTTCAAGCCAAAAGACATTTGGAGAAAATCCTTCTACGTGGGAGGCTTCTTTTTTAAAGTTCTTTTCTGGAATAAGTGTTGGGAAAAAACTTGGTTTGTGTCCTCTGGCTTTCATCTCTTTTTCGTATAAGGCGTACATATTCTCAAGAATCATTGCTCCCCAAGGGCGTATAACTATGAATCCTTTTAGGTTGTTTCTTATATCCGTTATTTCTGCTTTTTCTATAACTTGAGAGTACCACTCAGAAAAGTTTTCTTTTTCAATAGTTAGGCCTTTCGTTGATTTTTTTTGTTTTTGCATAATTGTATTTAGAGAATCAGTTTAATAAAGTTTTAGCATGGTTTATTTTTTCCGAAAAATTTATAAACATTATAATTCATTATGCTTTATAATAAAATGGTTCAGAGTATTATTGATATAAATGAGGATGAAGATAGGATCTTGAACATAGTGAAGGCCCAGTTTGGTTTTAAGAACAAGTCGCAAGCAGTTGCTATGATTGTTAAAATTTATGCAGACAGTTTTATGGAGTCAGAGCTAAGACCCGAATATATTGGGAAATTGAAGAGATTGGAGAAAGAAGGAAATTTCATCAAATTTAATTCTATTGAAGAGTTGAGGAAATCAATAGAAAATGCGTAAATTTGAGATTGAGGAAAAACTTCATAAAATTTTAAAAAAACTTTCTAAGAAAGATAAGCTGAAATACGAGATAATATGGAAAAAGATTAAAGAAATAATAAATATTTCTGATGTTGAACATTATAAAAATTTAAGAGCACCATTACATGAGTTTAAGCGAGTTCATATAGATAAGAGTTTTGTTTTAGTTTTCAAATATAATAAGGCAAAAGATGAAGTTAGATTTTACGACTTTGACCATCTTGATAAGATTTATGTTAAGAAGTTTTGATTAAGGTTTTTTTGCGATTTTCCATAGGGGGGAGAAGTACTTTCTTTGGGTGTCGGCAATATCTTTACTTTTAATTAAAAATACAATGGGCTCTTCTCTCCACATTATTATTGAGATTTTATTTCTATAAATGTTTGTAGAGGAGTTTGAAACAAGTTTTTTAGAGAAAGCTGTTCTTAATTCTTTTAGATACGATAAAAGAGATTAGTTTTATACAAGCGTCTGATTAATAGCATTTAAAGCTATCTCGTTTATGTATTCTTCAATGTAGTTTGATTCTAGTGCAAATCCCAGGCTTTCTCCTGCTCCTATTTTGAAATTATTTATTCCTATGACTTCTCCTTGTTTGTTTATTAGGGGGCCCCCAGAGTTTCCTGGGTTTAATGCTGCATCAGTTTGAAGGTATATGTTCTCTCCACTCGGTCCAGGGCGGTGTGTTCCAGAAACTATTCCTTCTGACACTGAGAACTGTAATCCAAGAGGATTCCCTATTGCAATAACTTTTTCCCCCACTTGGACTTCTTCAGAATCTCCCAATTTTAATTTTTCGTGTTGACCATCTATTTTTAATAAAGCTAGATCTATTTCAGGGTTGTATCCTATAAATGTTGCAGGTAAACTTTCCCTATCATAAGTTATTGCGGTTATAACGTTTCCACCAGACAACACATGAGCGTTTGTTATTATGTATCCATCTCTATCTATTATGAATCCTGTTCCCTGTCCAACATTTGTTCTTATGGTTACAACAGCCTTTATGGAATCTTCAATTACTCCAGAAAAATCATCTCCTACCGAGGCTTTTAAAAGATTTATTTCTGATTTTACTGAATCGTTTATTGAAAGTAAAGAAGATTGAGTTTCTTGGAGTATCTCTGTGAGTTCATTTAACTTGCTGAGAGTTTCTGCTTGGAGACTATCTATTCTTTCGTTTACAGAATTGTGATTAACTGTTTGTTTTACTATAATTCCGTTTAATAATATCCCAGAGATTACCATGAAAATAACAATTACGCTAGTAAAAGAACCAATAATCCATTTGTGGTGTTTTTTAAGGCCGACTTTATGTACTTCTTGTTGGGTGGGATATTTTACCATCTTTTATGTGAGTATTAGAATATGAAGATATAAAAACCTTAAGTTTTTATTTTTTTGAGATGTGTTCTTACTTTTTTACTTCCTAGTTTTTTTAGTTTTTTCTTTAGTTTTTTATCTATTCTAATTAAGTAGGTTTCAGGATAATTCATTTTTTTCTCTTTTCCGGTCATTATATTATTACTTTTTTGGACTTTATAAATATTTTTGTATTACAAATATGTCCTGGAATATAACAAAATTTATATACTTATATGTATTACAAATATGATGGTGGAAATGACCCCGGATTTAGCCGAGATTTGTGGAATTCATGCTGGTGATGGATATCTTAGGTTTAGAGAGGCTGAAATGTATAAAGACGGTTATCTTAGAAGAGATAAAATTGAATTAGAAATTGGAGGAGATAAAGAGGAAAAAGAATATTATGATAATCATGTTATTCCCCTTATTAATAATTATTTTGGGTTGAAAATTAAAGGAAGATTTTATGTCAAAGGCACTTATGGGTTTGTAACAACTAACTCTAATTTTAAGATTTTTAATGAATTTGGTTTTCCTTATGGTAAAAAGTCATTGATTGTCCAAGTTCCAAAATTAATACTAGATGGTAAGAATAAAGAACTATCATGTAGATTTTTAAGAGGTTTATTTGATACTGATGGAGGAATTTATTTTACTAGTAGAAGAACCCTTAAGAATTACTTAAAATTCAAGAGAAGACTTAACTATTATCCTCTTATTAGATTTACTACTGTTTCAAGAGCTTTAAGTGAGCAGATTGTTTTCTTATTGAGAAAGTTGGGATTTGATAAAGTTAATGTTCATTCTTTTCAACCTAAGGATAGAAAGGATAATTATAAGTTTGTGGTTTATATGTCTGGGAGAGAAGCTCTAGAGAGGTTTTTCAATGAGATTGGATCTAAAAATCCCGTGAAATTAACAAGGTATCTTGTTTGGAAAAAGTTTGGATTTTGTCCTCCGCATACCACTTTACAACAAAGAGAAGATATTTTAAAGGATAAATTTGATATTTATAGTGTAATAAAAGGCTCGTCGTTCAATGGATAGGATTTTTGGTTTCGGTGAGATATTATTCCTATTTCGAAAAACCCAAAGGATGGGGGTTCGAATCCCCCCGAGCCTATGCTTAATAAAGCATAGGTTTTGAGTCTCACTACTTTCAAGGCGAGTCGAATAGAGAATGGCAAAAACAATTGCAATCCCTGGAGACAGAGTAGAAGTACATTTATCTAAAGTTATTTATGGGGGGATTCTTTTAGAAAGTCCTGAAGATGAAAAAGGAATTGTTTTGTTGAAACTTGATTCTGGATACAATATTGGTTTGAATAAGAAAGATATAATTGAGATAAAGAGAATAAAGAAAGGAGAAATAAAAAAAGAGAGAATAGAAATAAAGAAAGACGATAAAAAACCAGATATTGCTTTGATTCTTACTGGGGGAACAATTGTTAATCGGTTGGACCCTAAAACCGGAGCGGTTAGTCCTTTAACCTCCCCAGAGGATTTGTTTAAATCTTATCCAAAAATTTTTGATAAAGTAAATGTAATTAAGGTGGAGATGCCATTTATGAAGGCTTCTGAAGATATGGATTATAAAGATTGGCAAAATATTGCAAAGATTTGTGAAAGATTACTTAATGATAAAGATGTGAAGGGAGTTGTAATAACTCATGGGACAGATATTCTGCATTATACTTCTGCTGTTTTGAGTTTTTTTCTCAGAAATTTGACCAAACCCGTTGTATTGACTTATAGTCAGAGAAGTTCTGATAGGGCAAGCAGTGATGCAAATTTGAACTTGATTTGTTCTGCGCTGGCTGCTGTTTCTGATATTGCAGAAGTTATGCTTGTGGGGCATGCCAACTCAAATGATGAGTTTTGTTATGCAATTCCTGGAACAAAAACTAGAAAATTACATACTTCTAGGAGAGATGCATTTAAACCAGTTAATGCTAAACCTTTTGCTAAAATTTTTCCAAATAAGATAGAGATTTTAAGTGAGCATAATGTTAGGAAATCCGGAAAAGTAAAAGCAGATACTAAATTTGAAGAAAAAGTCGCTTTAATTAAATTTTATCCCGGACAAGATCCTGATATTTTGGATTATTACTTAAAAAAAGGATATAAAGGAATTGTTGTTGAGGCCCTGGGATTGGGACATGTTGCTGTTAATTCTAGGCTTTCTTGGATTAAGAAACTTAAAGAAGTACAGAAAAAAATGATTGTGTGTTTTGCTGCTCAGACAATTTATGGAAGACTTGATCCTTATGTTTATAGTAATTTGAGAGAAATTATGAAAACAGGGGTCATTTATTTAGAGGACATGCTTGCAGAAACAGCGTTTGTAAAATTAGGGTGGGTTTTAGGGCATACGACCGATAAGGAAAAGGTCAAAGAGATGATGCTTACTAATTATGCTAGAGAGCTGAATGATAGACTTGAACAATAACTCACTCCTGGATAAAAAGATTTTATTTTAATCTGGAGAGTTTAGTGATTGGTTAGAATGATTACTTTTTTCTATAGTGTCTTAATAAGAGATTTTTAATGTCTCTAATCTCTTGTTCTGCTTTTCTATTTATTCTATAATCATATTCTGCTTTTGCCCTGTCTCTTTGTGCCTGTCTATTTTGGCTCATAAGGATTACTGGAGCTTGTAAGGCGGCTAGACACGAGAGCACTAGATTAAGTAGAATAAATGGGTATGGGTCCCATTCGTGCGTCCATGCATATATGTTTGCTATCATCCATAACGCTATGAAAATTAGAAAACCTATTATAAATGTCCAACTACCTGCCCAGTTTGTTAGATTATCTGCTGCTCTTTGACCAAGGGTTTTTTGAAGTTTGAAAATAGGATGGTTGGGTTTTTCTTTATGTATTTTCTTTACCTCTTTTCTATCCACCTTTAGAAATAGCGAATGTTTTTTATAAATCTTTGGTAGGAAATTTTATTAACTCTTTAGTATTGGATTTTTTATGACAATAGATTATGCTGGAATTGGGTTAAAATCTGGATTAGAAATACATCAGCAGTTGGATAGTCACAAATTATATTGTAATTGTCCTTTTTTATTGAGGCAAGACGATCCAGATTTCACAATAACTAGAAAGCTACATGCTGTTGCTGGAGAGGCTGGAGAGGTGGATGTTGCTGCAGCACACGAGGCCGGTTTAGACAAGGAATTTGTTTACCAAGGGTATGATACAACGTGTTTGGTTGAGCTTGATGAGGAGCCTCCGCACGAGATAAATAAAATGGCCTTGAAAATAGCTTTGCACATCTCTCTTTTATTAAATTGTAAAATTGTTCCTCTTAGTCAGATTATGAGAAAGACCGTTATAGATGGTTCAAATACCAGTGGTTTTCAAAGAACAGTGTTAATTGCGAGAGATGGTTATGTTGAGACTAGCAAGGGGAAGGTTGGTATCTGGTTTTTGTATCTGGAAGAGGATGCTGCTAGAACCGTGAGTGAAGATAAAAATAGGAAGACTTATCGATTAGATAGGTTGGGTGGACCAATGGTAGAAGTAGTTACAGCTCCCGATATAAAAGATGCAGAACACGCAAAAGAGACTGCTTTAAAGATTGGAGAGATTTTGAGAAGTGCTAGTGTTAAAAGGGGGATTGGAACGATAAGACAAGACATTAATATCTCTATTGCAGGACATCCTAGGGCGGAGATAAAAGGATTTCAGGATCCAAAGATTTTTGTTGATGTTGTTAATAAAGAAATTGAAAGGCAAATTGAAGAGATAAAATCTGGAAAAGAATTAGTGCCTGAAGTTAGAGGGGCAAATGATGATGGGAGTACTAAGTTTTTAAGGCCCTTGCCTGGAAGTGCAAGAATGTATCCTGAGACAGATTTACCTCTTTTAAAAATTAGCAAGGAAATGATAAATGAGGCAAAAAAGACTCTTCCAAGATTAAGGAGCGAGGTTGAACCCGAATTGAGGAAGGAAGGTCTTGATGATCAGTTTATTGATTTGTTGTTTAAACAAGGGAAGGTTGGACTATACAGGGAACTATATTATCTTTTACCCAAGGGAAATTTTATTGCTAAAATGATATTATTGTTCCCTAAAGAGTTTGCAACAAAGAAAAAAATGGATGTTGAAGAAGTTGAGAAGATATTGGAAGATAATTATGCTTCTGTGTTAAACTTGTTAGTAAAGAAAAAAATTAAAGAGAGCCATATTAAGGAAATCTTAGGGAGGCTTGTTGAGGGTGTGGGGTTGGAAGAGGCAATAAAATTTGAGAGTGTTGATGTTGCAGATTTGGAAGAGGAAATTCACAAAATAATCAAGAGTAAGCCTGGTTTAAACGCAAATGCATATATGGGCTTGGTTATGAAGGATTTGAAAGGGAAGATTGGTGGCAAGGAAGCTATGGAGATTATAAAGAAGTTGATGAAATGAATCATTTAATAAATCCCTTTTTTATAGGAAAATTTATAAAGGTGTATCAATTGATATAACTATGGTCTTAAATTTACTTAAGAAGAATAACCCTTTAGCAAGATTTCCCAGGCTAGACACTGTGCTGATGGTTGAAGAGTTCATTAAAGAGCATGATGGAGAGTTTAGAAAGAAGCAACTTTGGGAATTTTTGCCTAAGAAGATGATGTATCAAACATATTCAATAGTAATAGATTATTTAATTGTATCTGGAAAGGTTTCAGTTGATTCTGAAGGAAAGATTGGATGGATTTTTTACCCACAGGATGCTAAAAAGCTCTTGAAGGATGCTCATTTGTTTTGGAAAAAATGAAAAGTAAGATAAGATTTGCTAATGAAAAGATTGAAAAGTCGTTTAAGGAATTAGCTGATATTGATCCTGAGTTGCATAAATTTGTTTTTAGAGCTCTTAACGATATTGAAGATAATGCTTTTTGTGGTATTCAAATACCTAAGAAAATTATTCCCGAAGACTATATTAAAAAATTTGGGATTAGAAATGCCTGGAAATACAATTTGCCTGGTGCTTGGAGACTCATTTATAGCATTGAAAACACAGGCATTTCAGTTATTTCAATAATTCTTGAGTGGATGGACCACAAAACCTATGAACGAAGGTTTAAATATTAAAACTTTTTATTTAACTTATGGAAAGAACTTATGTAAAGGAGATAAGACCAGATAAGGATGTTCTGATAAAAGGGTGGGTTTATGAGAGTAGGGTTTTGGCTAAGATGGCTTTTCTTTTGATAAGAGATTCTTCTGGAATAATACAGGGAATAGTGAAAGAACCAAAACTTTTGAAGATTATTCAGGGAATCACTCTGGAGAGTGTTGTTGAGGTTAGAGGTAAGGTGAAGAAGGCAGAGATTAGGGCAGAGTTTGCAAGGAATGATGTTGAGATTGATATTACAAGTATTGAAGTATTGAGCTTGGCTGAAAAGTTGCCAATTCATGTTAATGAGAAGGCTGTAAAGAGTGAGTTGCCTTCTAGGCTTGATTGGAGGTGTTTAAGTTTGAGAACTCCAAAATCTCAGGCTACTTTTAAGGTACAATCTAAAATAATAGAAGGGATGCAGGAGTATTTGAATGCAAACGGATTTAGGCAGGTTTTTACACCTTGTTTAATGGGTGTTGCTAGCGAGTCTGGAAGCGAGGTTTTTGAGGTTGGTTATTTTAAGAAGAAGGCGTATTTAAGACAGGATCCTCAATTGCATAGGCAGTTGACTATTGCAGGTGGGATAGAGAAGGTTTACGATATTGGTCCTAGTTGGAGAGCGGAGAAAAGCAATACGGTCAGACATTTGTGTGAGCATCGAACTTGTGCTGTAGAATTATCTTTTATAAAAGACGAGAGGGATGTTATGAGAGTTGAGGAACAGGTTGTTATTTCTGCCCTTAAAAAAGTAAATGAAGAGTGTAAGGATGAGCTCAGTCTTTTTGGGGCTAAATTAACTATCCCAAAAGCCCCTTTCCCCGAGATAGAATTTCCAGAAGTTTATAAGATAATGAAGAAGATGGGGAGGGATATAAAAGTTGGAGAGGATTTGGATTTAGATGCAGAGAGATTATTGTGGAAGTATGTTCAGGAAAAATATCCTGGAGCTGAGTTTTATTTCTTGAATAAGTTTCCATTTAAGAAAAAACCCTTTTATGTTTATTGTGATGAAAAAGAGGATTATGCCAGAAGTACTGATTTATATTATAGGGGAATTGAAATGTCTTCTGGAGGGCAAAGAGAAAATAGATATGATAAACTTATGAAGAATGTTAAAGATAAAAAAATACCTTTACATAGTGCTGATTGGTTTACTAAATTCTTTAAATATGGGGTTCCAACCCACGGAGGATTTGCATTAGGAATAGAAAGAATAACTATGGTTTTATTGGGGTTGGAAAATGTTAGGGAGGCTGTTTTATTTCCTAGAGATCCCGAGAGATTGACGCCGTAAAATGAAATTTATTAGTATTTCTGAAGCAATGAAGAAGGGTAGTGGTAAAATAGCTGTGCGTGGATGGGTGCATAGAGAAAGAGGTAGTAACAAGATGAAGTTCATTGTTCTTAGGGATGTTTCTGATATAATCCAGTGCGTTGTTTCTAGAGAAAAATTTGAGAAGCAGTGGGAAGAAATAGACAAAATTCAGATTGAATATAGTTTAGAGATTGAAGGAACAATAAAAGAAGATAAGAGAGCACCCACAGGATATGAAATATCTGTAGATAAGCTAAAGGTTATTGGAGAGAGTGATGAGTTCCCAATTCAGAAGGATTTGAATGAGGAGTTGCTTGGAGATAGAAGACACTTGTGGTTGAGGAGTAGAAAAATGACCGCAATCTTGAAAATTAGAAGCACAGTTATGCAGTCTTTCAGAGATTATTTTAGGGAGCAGGGGTTTTATGAGTTTCAGTCTCCAATAATAATTCCTGGGGGTGCTGAGGAGGGACCAACAATGTTTGAATTAGATTATTTTGGAAAGAAGATGTATCTTGCTCAGACTTGGCAGCTGTATGCTGAGGCAGCAATGTATGGTTTAGATAAAATATATGGGATTGGTCCTACATTTAGAGCAGAAAAATCTAAGACTTCGAGGCATTTGACTGAATTTTGGATGGCAGAGATGGAGGTTGCTTGGGCTGACCTTGAAAAGATAATGGATTATGCTGAGGGGATGACAAAATATATTCTGAAAAAAGTTTTGGATAAACATAAGAAAGAATTAGAGATTCTTGGTAGAGATTTTAAGAAACTAGAGCCTACTTTGAAGAAAAAGTTTCCAAGGGTTACTTATGATGAAGCATTGAAGTTGTTAAAAGAAAAGAAGAATATGAAAGTTGAATGGGGTAAGGATTTAAGAACAATTGAAGAAGAGAAGTTTATGGAATTATATGATGTTCCTGTTTTTGTTACACACTATCCCAAGGAAGCAATGGCCTTTTACAAACCCAAAGATCCTAAGAATCCCAAAACTGCTTTGTGTTTTGACATGTTGGGTCCTGAGGCAAGTGGGGAATTGATTGGAGGAAGCGAGAGAGACACTAACATAGATGAATTAAAAAAAGCTTTGAAGGCTAAGGGAGAAAAGCTGGAAGATTATAGTTATTATTTTGACATTCATTCTTATGGGGCTGTGCCCCATGCTGGTTTTGGGCTAGGACCAGAAAGGTTGATTAAATGGGTTTGTGGTTTGGACAGTATAAAAGATGCAATCGGATTTCCTAGGACTATGACGCGTATGAAACCTTAAATTCTCTTTTTAGGCATAGGAATAACGCAATCAGCACAAAAAACATGCATTTCTTTTGTCAAGGGGTCTCTAATATATTTGTACAAATAAGGCCTTATGCTTTTTTTACATTTGAAACATTTTTTATCCTGGTCTAATAAGGCTTTTTTTCTTTCCGGAACGTACATTTTTATTTCCTTTAGGGGTTTTGACTTTAGTGCTTTAAGATAATTAGTTGGTTTGTCATCAGTTACCATTCCCCTCTATTGAGGGCGTATTTAAAAACTTTTTCTAGTCTTTTTTGTCCCTTTTTGGGGCTGAGATAGATTTAAAAACTCTGAATCCAGGAAGATTTATTCTAAATTGGAGGAAATTATGATGTCAGAAGACGACTACAACGAAGAAGATGACTCTGAAGATTCTGGTGGTGAGAATGACGATTCAGAAGGGTCATTTGAGGATGAAGATTAGTTTTTGTTAGTTTTTTAAACTTCTTTTTCTTTTATTTTTTAATTTAAAATGAAAATTCTAGCTGTTGGGGATCCACACGGAAAGTTACCTAAAAATTTGAGAGGGATTATAAAGAAAAATAAGATTGAGGTAATCATTATTACTGGGGAGGTTTCTTGTGTTCCTATGGAGGTTTTTGCTCCAAGAGAGTTAAAGAAATTTGGAGAAAGATATTCTTATAAGAATTTTAAAGAGATGGTTAAAAAATTATGCTCGTTTAAAATTCCGGTTTTGGTTTTAAGAGGAAATGCTTATGTGGGTTCAAAAGAAGGAAATGTGATTACTAAGAGAATTTTTTCTAAATA
>JAHIVR010000088.1 GCA_018816625.1 Nanobdellota archaeon
CTATTTAGAGTTCCGCTAAAATATAGGTACAAATTTAATCCTGAGAAGACTAATACAAATAGACCCATAAGTACTACGCTTTTTTTCACTATTTTTCACCCCGAGTGCTAGCTCTTTCAATAAATAGGGGAGTAATTATATAAACCTTACTGATTAATTAATATAATGTTAAAAAAGAGGGGCAGCAAGGGCCAGGTTGGTGTTGAATATATGATTGTTATTGGTTTTGTTACTCTTGCAATTATGTCTGTTCTTGCTTTGGCGTATTTTTATTCTGATGAGATAAAAGGAAATATAAAACTCAATCAGGTTGAGAGTTTTGCTTCACAACTTATTGGAAAGGCTGAATCTGTTTTTTTTGCTGGAGAACCAAGCAAAAATACTGTGGAATTATACCTTCCTGAAAATGTTGAGAGTCTTGAAATAAGGAATGATGGGATACTTATTACTACAAATATAGGTCTTGAAAAAAGTGTAAGGTTGTTTAAAAGTAAGGTTCCTCTTTCTGGAACGATAACTCCTACTCTAGGATTAAAGAAAATTAGTTTGGAGGCTAGAGAAGGAGATGTTTTGGTAACAGTAATTTAAAATGAATCCAACATTATTATTTGCAATATGTTTACTTCTCCCTTTTATTTGGTTTAGAACACTTTTTTACACATATAATAAATATTTTAAAATATCTACAATAAGAAAAAAAACCAAGTTGCAAATTCATCATTTGCATTATGGATTAATTATCCTTACTCTAGCCTCATTTTTAATTTTATTTACTGGTGAAAATTATTATGTCATCGGGTTATTGGGTTTTGGCTTGGGATTTGCTCTTGATGAATTCATTCCCGCTCTTTTAATGCCTGGAAATAGACCTATTGAATTAAAAGCATATGGTGAGGGCTTTAAACCAACACTTATTCTGTTAATAATTTTAATATTATTGTTATTATCCATAACTCTTCTTTAGAAACACACTTCTTTTTCTGGTATATCAAGAGTGTTGAAGAAGCATCTTATTTCTTGATTTGCCGATCCGTTTATTCCGGTGCTTTCGATATTATATGCCTCCTGAAATGTCCCTTTTTCTGAAGGTCCTAGCATTAATTCTTTAAAAGCCGATTTAAGATTGTATCCACTTTCGTTTAAGAAGTTTAAAGAAAGGCTAAAAGTACCTTCCATATCTGCATCGTTATTATGAATTTCTATAGAGCAGTTTGTTGTTTTACTTATACATATTCCGTTTTCTTCTGTGTTACAAGTGTTTATTTCTTCTCTATTTATTAAAGAGTGGGCAATTTGTCTCATTGTGCATAAAGGAACCCCCCCACTTGAGCTACTTCCTCCACCATCTCCTCCGCCTCCTGAACTCCCAGAAGAACCTGAAGAGGAACTTGAGCTACTTCCTCCAGAACTAGAACTTCCAAAATCACCACCATCACTTCCTCCGTCACTTTCAGGATTTCCTACAAAGATATCGGATAATTGTTGTATTGGGTTTCTCCCTGTTACCTGCCAGACATACATTGTTGCCCCTATTATTAAAACAATGGCGACAGCAATAGAAGTTATTAGGATTGTTTTTACAGCCCCTTTTTTATTTTGATCATCCATACCTTTATTGGAGTTTAATAAGATTTATAAGTTTTGCTTGCATCTTTGTTTTATGCTAGAGAGAGGTCATTGCGAATACACGCCTTATTTCATTCTTAGGGGAAAAAATGGGTTCCGGTTTATTTGATAGCAGATGCCGTTACAGGTAGTGCAAGAGTTGGGTTTAAGGCCGGGAATACATTGGTTGATAGAAATGAGAGGCAGGAAAGAATAGAAAGAGAATTAGAAAGGCAGGTTTTATAAGCGAGATTTATTCTTGATTTTCATGGTAAGTAAAACCTTGCGTGATAAAATTATTGTTGGGGTAGTAGGAACTGTAATTGGTTCTGGGATATCGCTGCCTTTTGCACTAAATATGGGGATTGGTAGGGCTGACGGACCGTGTATGATTCCAAAAATTCTTGATGGGGATATTTATCTTATTGAAGAGTTTCCCGGAGTTGAAAAAAGAGCTAAAAAAGGAGAGGTCGTTATATCGGTTAATCCTGAAGGAGAACAAATTGTAAAACGCCTTGCAGGCACTCCAGGAGATACTGTTTATGTTCCCTTTATGTGGTATGATGTCAATCAGAATAAGTGGATTAAATTTGCTGAAGGAAAACGTGTTTTGAATAAGGGAGAGTATTGGGTCTTAGGAGATAATAGTGAAGATTCGTTTGATAGTAGGTTTTATGGTCCTGTGAGGGAGATAAGAGGGAGATTGTTATTAGTTTATTCTCCAACAACCAAAACATTAAAGACTGATTTCTAATTTATCATAATTAAGTTTAAAAATGAGGGAAATATTAATTCTTTGTAGAAGGCGGTGACTTTGGTTATTCGTTCGGAGGCGCAAGCTTCTGATAAGGCACCTTCGGGTGTCTTACTTCTACATAATTTTAATTTTTATAAAAC
>JAHIVR010000089.1 GCA_018816625.1 Nanobdellota archaeon
ATCGCACCGGATAAACCAAAGGTCGCCTTTGCAACGGGCGCATTTAATTACAATATCTCTGTGTAATTTAATAATCATCCAATCGCCGGCGGGCAGAGAGGGCGTCTAACAGAATGACAGGCTACCCCCGCTTTGTATGCCATCAATAATCCAGCTGCTTCAATGTAATTATCAACCACAATAAAACTATCTGGCATTTTATCATTTAAAACAGTTTTGTTTTCTTTTACCGCTATTATTTTTATATCTGCATCAATACATGCTATATGGGGTTCTCCAACGCAATTAATTGGAGTTATTAGAAAATCAATATCGTCAACAGACAATCCCTTATTATAATCAATTATAGGAGCTCGATGTAAACCCTTCAAAACACAATGCAAATAACAAATACTAACCATTTCTGCGCTCATGCGAGGATCAACCACTTCGTTAAAATCTTTTAAATCATCCCCTTTAGCCCAATCTATAAACGGAGAATGTGCGACAGGTCTGTCAATTTTATCAGCAATTAATTTTGACGTTATTGCCTCAATGCCTCCCCAGGGATTTACACCACCATTTTTTAAATAATTTAGTTTAGTTTCTCGCTCTACTTTTATATTAGAATGAATAGCCAAAGCATCAAAATCATAGTCTTTTATTTGTTCAACAAGTTCAATAAATCCGTTTACTTTTCCATCTGCTTTTCCGTTTTTATAGAATCCGGTCATTTCCAATGTCGTATTAAGCTCAATGATTTTAATGTTCGCACCGATTGTAACTCTGGCAGCATTTACTGCGTTTATGGTATCGTTATTGATTGGTTTGTTCACAACCAATAAGATTTTATTATAAAAAACTTCTTTTAAAAATATTTCACCGCGTAGAAATCTATCCAACACGCTGCCCTCAACATAGAGAGTGTTTTCTGGCATTTCATTTATGTCAGATCCATTAACAACATTAGGATGTGTTATAAGTTTGTCACAACATTTTCCGATTAATTTTGCTACAGGGTTTGCATCTCCCGAATGTCCACCAATTTCTGCACCGATCCCGGTAGGAACTATTAAAACAACATTCATATCCGTTTAATCTCTGTTTTGGTAACAATTTTCCCACTAAAAAATATTTCTGAAAATTTCGCGGCAGAATTTGAGTCAAAATCCTTACATGAAAAAATATTAATAAAAACTTTTCCTAAAACATCAAGCGTATGAATTGTGATATTACTGGTTAAAATAAACTGCACAGCAGAGGTTCCTTTTGTATGCGGTAAAGTTTGTTTGTCCTCTTTCGGAACACTAATATCATCCCAAAAAACTAATTTACACGGAGACATATCAATTAGTGCGCACAATTCTTTAAAATATTGTTTTATACTCTTTCGATTAAATTTCGCCACATCACAATTATGTATATCTAAGATCAATTCTTTACCATACATCTCATCCTCCTATTATTGGCGGACACAGCCGCATTATCCGGTCCGGGTCCAGCACATCCAAGGACTCGCAATCAGCCGCCTCGAAGTTGGCTCGCATGTATTCCGGCCGCATGACCTGGCCGGCAGGTACCAGCTCGGTGCCTTTGGTGATATGGTACATCCCCGGACTGTTCGGGCAGGGTTCGGCCTCGACTACGCCACTGTATTTGAGTTTCAGCGGATTACTCATTTTATACCTCGGATAACGTCAAGTTCTTATGAATCAAAGTCATCTTGTGTAGCAGTTCCAATATGGCACTCACAACCACACCCCGAACATACAATTTCTGCCGATAACTCATTTTTACCGACATAGCCTGTAAAATCATCTTTCGTGTATTCTTTTTCACATTCTGGACATTTCATAATTTTCTCCTTTCATGGCTAATAATTGATATACCGACTACGCCTTTCATGGCTTCCTCGGAAAAACGCACCACGACACGGAAAATAAACATAGCCGAATGATTTTAATTTTTTGCCAGGTGATGTGAAATAATATCGGAAGCGGATTAAACCATTTAAGATTAATCATAAGCTGCTTATTTTTAAGCGGTATTTTTATCATAGCCATAAATCTTCTCCCTGTCCCTTTTGCGCCGCCATTTTTTCGGCCATTTCTCAGCTCTGACGAAACGCAACAATGCCGCAAAATGGTTATATTCTTCTTTGTCTTCATCACACCACCACCAGAGCTGACGCCAAAACATCCCCTTCTCGGCTTCGGGGAAGGTTATAGTTTCTGCCATTCGAC
>JAHIVR010000090.1 GCA_018816625.1 Nanobdellota archaeon
GAAGTCTTTTAATTTAGAAGGCCTTAAAATCAACACCAAAATAGATGTTTCCGAAATAAAAGAAGCAAAAGCAGATATTTTTAAGTTTAAAGAAGAGGTCTTATCTATCAAATTTATTTTCGAATTAGATTATTCCCCTAATATTGCTAATATTGAATTAAAAGGGAATATTCTTCTTTCTGTAGATTCATCCACACATAAAGAAGTGTTAAAGCAATGGAAAAACAAAGAAATGACAGAGGATTTCAGACTCTCCTTATTTAACCTTATTTTAAGAAAATCTTCTTTAAAAGCCATGAGTCTTGAAGAAGATCTCAATTTACCTTTCCACTTACCATTCCCATCTTTAGGAAAGCCCAAAGAGAATGATTCTAAAAACCTTTAAATAAAACCTTTCTTTCCTCTTAGCATGAAGATATCAAACTCCAAAAGAAGTAAGATTTCCGAACAAATTCTTGCATATCTTTATTCTATATCCCCAAAACCCGCCTTCACCCTCTATATAGCCCAAGAGATAGCTCGGAATGAAGAATTTGTTAAAACTCTTTTATTAGATCTTAAAGAGAAGCAACTTATTCTTGAGATAAAGAAAAATCCCAAAGGCGTTCCTTATTTAAAAAGATCAAGATGGAGACTCACAGAAAAGACTTTTAATTTATATAAATCAAAACAAACTATTTAATCAGTATTTTACATTATCTTAAAGCTTTTATACTTCTTGATTTTTGAACAAAGATGGAAGAAATAAGAGAGGCCTTTCAAAAAGTAAAACAAGACATGGATTCTTTGAGAAATGATCTTGATTTGTTAAAATTTGGAACCGATGAAATAAACGAAAGTATAAATGAGATAAGGGCTTATCTTAGAGGGATGAATGAAGAGATGAAGAAAATCTCTTATAAACAACTCCTTATAACCCAGACACAAGAAGATAGAAATAAGACCGATAAGACATATAATACGACAGATAAACAGCTTTTTAAGGCTTTAAAAACTCAATATTTGCCTATTTCCACAGGAAATGAAGGGGTTCCAACAGACAGACAGACAGACAGACAGACAGACCAACAGACAGATAATACCCTCAAAAAAGCCCTTCAAGAACTCCAAGAAACCTTTTTACCCCCCCATAAAGAAGAGGAAAAAGGAGATAAAGAAGCTAAAAAAGATCCCATAGAAGATGCTGCCAAAGCCCTTGACTCCCTAGATAACCTCAAGAAAGAAATACGCCTTAAATTTAAGCGTCTCACAGACAAAGAATGGCTCGTATTCTCCACAATGTATCAATTAGACGAGGAAAAGGGTTTCTCAGATTATAAAACAATATCTGATAGACTAAATCTCACTGAAAGCTCAATAAGAGACTATATAGGGAGATTAATAAAAAAAGGGGTTCCCGTCGAGAAGAATAAAATAAATAATAAAAACATACAATTAAAAATCTCTGAAAATCTCAAAAAAGTTGCTTCACTACCCACAATAATCAAACTACGTGGTATTTAATTAATTATCCGTTTAGCCGGCTAAGTAACAATCCTTTCTAATTTACTTTTTTAACTCTCTATTTCCTTATTTTGAAAAACTTTTTTTCAATCAAATAACTCTCTTTTTACCATTTCTACCTTTCTTTTTTACTCTTTCTCTCTATTTTTCTCAAAATATCACTTTATTCTTGTTTTTCAATCCTTTTCTAACCCTCACTTTTTGTTTTTTTAAGGGCCAAAAACAAGTTTTTTCACTGGTTTTTTTCTTTTTTCTTCTCTTTTTACACTCACTTTTGATTTTTTTAGGAGTCTTTCCTTCATTTTTTCTGGGATAAACACTCTCTTTTTACCATTTTTCTCAACTATCTCTTCTACTATTGAATAATCTTTTTGTTTAATTCGATTTACCTGACCCCTTATTGTTGATCTTTCTTTTCCTAACATTGCCCCTAAATCGTCGTAACTAAGTTTCATGTCACTATTTAAAAGTACCCACAAAATAGCTCTTTCAGTAACTGAAAATTGGTCTAAATTTGGTGTTTCAACAGCTGTTTGCACACCATTTTGCACAGCATAAACAGCCGGCTGTTTATTAAACACCTGTTTAGGTGTTTTAAACACCCTATCATTTTTTAGATCATTCATTATTGCAAGAACATTTTTTAATCCTTCTACCTCTTCTTGTACCGACGATAAAACCTCTTTTATCTCCTCTATGTCTTTTTTTTGATTATTTTTTTCAGAAGAAAGGTGTTTAATCCATTCAGATATTGAGTTCATATCTTTCTTAACATGCTCAAAACCCCTTTTTGTGTCTTCTTCGACACGTTCTACCTCTTTTTTTCTTGAAAACCACCTAAACATAAAAGATAAAAAGAAAACAGGTTTAAATACTTTTCTCTAATTCCGTCGTCAAAGAACAAATAACCTCCCTCTTTCCTGTTGGGAAAACAACCAAAAATTATGTGTCGAAGCCCCATGATTTCCAGTGGAAAAAACAGCTGTTTATGCTAAAAAACACCTACAAACACCTTGTTTAAACACCAATAAACACCTACAAACACCCAAACAGCTGTTTGAAATATTCATTTAAAACAAAACACCACCCCCTTTATCCCGTATATAAACACTGCTTAAACACTCTTACAAACAACAAGCAGACACATAAGCACACAATACGACAAACAATTTAAAATAACTTAGGTAACCTTAGTGCACAACCACCCCTAAGAATTACATAAAAATAAAAAATACACAAATTTTTAAAAAGAAAACTTCAGTTAAAAAGTAATAAAATGGTAGAAAAGAATAATTCCAATAACCTTATAGAAGATCTTGCTGAGGCCTATTCCAACCTTGCCAGAGCTGATCCAACAAACTCTTTATTGGAAATGGCAACAGTAGATAGTCTATCGGTTCTTGTCTTAGACCAGGCCTTTGGAATGAATTATAGGCAGAAGGGTCTTCCTGCAAGATTAAGAGCTTATTTTGAAGACATAAAGGAAGCAATCTCTAAAGAAGAACCCAGGGATTAGTGTTGTTAGTGGCAATTTCAAAAATCATTTTGAAGACTAGAAATAAAAGAGTCCAATAGTCCCAGAGGGTATGAAAAATACTAATTCCAATCCAATCATTTTTAATTTAACTTAGGTAACCTTAGTGCACAACGTCCTGCCAGGATCTAAATAAGGGTTAAAAAATAAGACAAAGAACCACACATATTCTTAAAAAAGATAAAGAATAATAATTTTAAATGCCCCAACTATTAGACTACTTACCTCACTATAAAAGTGTAAGCGGAATGGTTTTTGTAGATTCCGGTGGGGCTAATTCTAGTGGAAGAATGTACTGGATTCACACTTATGATACTGGTGAAAATAAAATGACAATAAGGTTTGGAAGAGGTCCTGACAATAAAGAAGAGGTCCTATTTTTTCTCATTTAAGAGATGAGAGAGTTATGCATATCTCCCAAGAAGATGTTGAAATTCTTGATGCCACCTCCAGAATTCCGCACGAATCCGCCCTAAAGGTTCTTCTAACCAATATCTCCAAATCTTCTTAAACCACATATTTTAACCAAAAATTCCCTTTTAAACATGAACTAAGGTAAGGAAAGTTCACAAAAAACAAATTCCTTTTGAAATACTTCGCACAACGTATATTGTCACAACCCTATAATTTAGACTAATATTTATAAAGAAGTTCGTACAATCTAAAATATGAAAAAGAGGAAATCCAAAATAAAAGCAATAATCTTTGATATTGGGGGTGTGCTTGAACTGAGCAACACAGAACTTGTTAAAACCCCAGGAAAACACAGTCAATTTTGGAATAAAGGGGTTCATAACTATGTTGCTAAAAAACTAGGAATTTCCTTAGACCGTTATTTCGATTCTATAGATGCCCCTTATACCGAATCCATGGAGGGGAAGGTTTCTGAAGAAAAGGCAACAAAAACACTTGCTCAAAACCTCCAACTTTCTGTAAAAAAACTCAAAAGACTCTATTTTAATGCCTATGCAGGAAATTTTAATACAAATATGGGACTCTACCATAAAGCCTGGAAACTCAAGAAGCAAGGCTACAAAATAGCAATTCTCTCAGACCAGTGGAACCTTAGTAAGCCAGCACTAGCCCCCAAAAGAACAATGAAGAAGTTTGATGTGGTTATGATCTCTTGTGAAGTTGGTCTTAGAAAGCCAAATCCAGAGATATACAAGAGAACCCTAAGACAGCTAAAAGTCCATGCTAAAGAAGTAATATTCATAGATAACCAAGAATGGAACCTAAAACCAGCAAAAAAACTAGGAATGAAAACAATTCTATTCAAAAACAACAAACAGACAATAGAAGAATTGGATGGGATGTTAGATTAAAATGACCCCCCAAGAATTCCTAGACAAACTAAGAATAGAACTAAAAATATCAAAAAATTCAGACCATACAATAAGAAATTACACTAAATCCAATCAAGAACTTTTAAATTTTCATAGAAAGACTCCAGAACAAATAACTCCAGACGATGTTAAATTGTATATGTCTGAAAGGTTAACAGAGCAGGCAGCCTCAACCATTATTATTTTTCTATCGGCATTAAGATATGCCTTTTCAACAATTCTTAATAAAGACATAACCCAAGGCATAAAAAGACCCAAAAGAGAAAGAAAAATACCTGCGGTTTTAACAAAAGAAGAAGTAAGAAGGCTTTTTGAAGCAATTCCCACAAAGAAAAGTAAACTTATGGTGTCATTGATTTATGCATGCGGTTTTAGAGTATCTGAATTAACTCATCTTAAGACGTCTGATCTTGATTTTGAGGAAATGATTGGCCATGTGAGACAGGCTAAGGGTAAAAAAGACAGAATATTTAATATTCCAAAATTTCTGGCGTCAAAACTAAAAAAACACATTGAAGACCAAAAAGAAATGGGTCAAGAATATCTATTTACCGGGCCAAAAGGAAGTCTCTCTGATAGAAATATACAAAAAATAGTAAGAGAAGCTACAAAAAAAGCAAAGATAAACAAAAAAGTTTCTCCACATACTCTAAGGCACAGCTTTGCAACACATTTATTGGAAAACGGAACAGACATAAGGATGATTCAGGAACTACTTGGACATGCCGACCTCAGCACGACACAGATTTATGCCCATATATCCCCAGAACAAATTAAAAAAATACCTTCTCCTATAGAAGATTTATAAAATGCAAAATAGAGACAAATATCTAAGAACAAAAACCTTGAAAAGATATAATTTCACTTGTCAAAAATGTAAATTAGAAGACAAAACAGGAAAAAAACTTGAGGCGCACCATATAATTCCCCTATATGCTAGAGGAAAGGATGAAATAGATAATATAATTACTCTGTGTTTTGATTGCCATCGTTATGCTCCTAATGATTTTGAAGAATTTAAAGAATATATTAAAGATGAAATAGAAGGAATTGTGACAGCATTAATAAAAGCATTTAAAAAAGTTAAAGCAGAAAATCCAGAATTAATTGAAGAAATGGAGAAAGAAAATGTCAGATAACGAACTAGAAAAACTAAGAAAAGAAAACGAAGACCTAAAAAAACAAATAGAAAAATTTAAAGTTTTAAAAGATAACCAAAAAAAAGGAATGACCACTAAAGCTTCAAAAGGAAACCCTGTTTCGAGACCTGCTTGGGGTTATAAATTTGAAGGAAAAAAACTTATTCCAGGAGAACATTCTTACCAGGTTCAAGAAGTCTTCCATGATTTTCTTAATAAAGATGACAGTCTCACAAAACTCGCAAAGAAGTACGGCTTTAGCGTTAATGGATTAAAAAAAATCCTTTCAAATTACACTTATATTGGAAAAGTAAAATTCGACGGCCAGATACATCAAGGCTCTCATCAAGCACTAATTTCATCCACACTGTTTAATCATGTTCAGAATAAATTAGAAAAATTAGGGATAAAAAAGAATGGATAAAAAAGAAAAGAGTCAAAAGCCAAGACCAAAATATCAACAACCCATAGTATTTATATCTCTACCGGCAATCCCGCACTAGACGAACATCTTATTAAAAAAGAACACAGAAGACAAAGATATGAATCTAGATTTGGAAATAAAGAAGATTAATTATCTATAACTAGTCTGCCTCTTTGCTCTTGCTTTTGAATCACCGGGCTTGTATGCTTCCTTTCTTCGTACATCGGCAACAAGAAGACTTCTGTCATAACTAGTGTAAGCATCTGTTAAATCTTTTGAGTTTGTAGCCTTTACAAGGGCCCTTGCCAATGCAAGCCGCGCAGCCTCAATCTGGCTTTTTTCTCCACCACCCCTTACCGTTATATTGATATCATAAACAATCTTTCCAATAATTTGTTCAGCAATTCTTAATGGTTCTGACATCTTTAACTTATCAAAAAGGGATAAATTATTGTAATCTTTTTTATTTATAGTCACCTTTCCAGAACCATTTATCAAAACAGCTCTTGCCACAGAAGTTTTTCTCTTTCCTGAAGTAATTATTTTAATCATGTTCTATAAATATTTTTAACCATAACAAATTTAATTGTTTTCTCTTTACCAGCGGTAATCATTTTTTTTCCTTCATGCTCTTTTGGAATTCCAACATAACATCTTACTCTCTGCATAGCCTCTTTTCCTCTAGCAGCCCTATGGGGGACCATCCCCCTTATAGCTCTTTTAACAATCATTTCTGCTGGCCTTGATACTTTTGGACCTAACTGGCCACTTCCAACACGGCTCCTTTTTTCTTTGTATCTTTCTTCAATATTTTTCTTATTTCCAGTAATTATCACTTGATCACAATTAACAATGATTATTTCTTCACCGTTTAGTGCTTCTTTGGCAACATAACTAGCCAATCTTCCAAGTGTTGCATTCTTCCCATCTATTATTTTCATTTTTCTGAAATTATTTTTATCTTATCCGCTTTTGGATTTAATTTAATTGCTTCAATTATACTTAAAACCTCACATCCGGCTGTTTTTAATTTTTCCCTTGCATTTTCCGAAAAACCTAAAGCAGCAACCTTAACCTTCTTTTTTATTTCTCCCTGAGATAAAACCTTTCCAGGAACAACCAACATTTCTTCTCCAGCCTTTTTTTCTATACTATCTAGATTAATACTCGGTCTTTTTCTTCTGGGATTAGAAAGAGCCGAGGCAACACCCATCCATTCTTTATGGCTTTTAGCATATCTTATTGTCTCCACTAATTCTGAATTTCTTTTCTTAGATTCTTGTTTTGAAATCTTTGTTTTTGATTTAACCATTTTTAATTTAGCAAGAAGTATTAACTTCTGCTAACGCCGAGTTTATGGATGAAGACTGTTTTGATTATTAATCCGAATCCATGAACGAGTCAACTCGCAGGTAAAAATGAGAGTTTTAGAGGGTTTATAAAGGTTTTTGATTAATCTTTTTCCAATTTCCAATTTTTTATTTTAACAATTCCTTAACTATTTAAATTAAACAAATCATACTATTAATATGATAAAAAGATATTCTGGTCCAAAATCAACCCCCCTTACCGAAGAGGAAATAAAAGGGAAGTATAAGGAAATTCAGGAAGAACTACAAATAGTTTTGGAGTGGAAAAAAGAAGAGGAAGAGAAAATAAAAGATCCAAAAGCTTCTCCTCAAAAAAAGAGTGCTACCAAAAGGGCATTAAAGAAAGTTGCAAGGAGAATAGATACGGTTAAAGGGCAAATAATTTACTGGAAATTAAGGGTCCAAGGCCAGAGTCATTTTAGAGCAGGAATAGAAATGAATGAGTACTGGGAGAGTTGCAATAATAAAAAAAATTCTGAACATAAGGATATATAAAGCGTGTTTGGCGGAGTTTTTCATGGTTAAAACTCAATTGCAAATACGGCAAAAAGAAAAACCTTGTTTTGGCACAAAAGAATGGTCAAAGAACTCTGGCATTTGTAATGGCTGTGAGTTAAAAGAAGAATGCGGAAAACTCCAAGCAAAGAATTGTTAACTTAATTATGCAGGGTACAGGATTCGAACCTGCGTAAGCACTAAGCTAATGGATTTTGAGTCCATCCCGTTTGACCACTCCGGCAACCCTGCAGATTGTGGATACGAAACTAAAACAAAATAACTATATAAAAACATTTATTTTAGGCTTTAGAAATACTTTTTCCAATAACACTCACATCTTTTTTTAACTCTTCAATTGCTTTCTTAAAAATCTCTTTTGGTTCGTATTGTCCAAAAGATTCTACAGTTATAAGAAGTTTATCGGAAGGAGAGATTTTAACAAATTCCTTTTCTTGCTTTTTGCCTATATTAAGGCAGGCTCCACACATATCACATGCCAGATCATTACTAACAACCACTTTCCCGTTATCGTATTTCAAAGCACCCGCAGGACAAACCTCTACAACTTCCTTAGGAGCATCTTTTTCTAATTTAATATCCATTACTTCCCTATATGCCATGAAACCAGGGTTGAATTTAGCATGGGTTATTCCCCTTCCAACTCTTGCTATAGCCTCAAATTCTATTTCTTGTCCCTTATTAAGGAGGGTGATGGGAAAGGTATCATGAGCGGGTTTAACTCCACTTCCTTTTAAATTCCCACTATAAACAAACCCTTCTTGGTTGGAAGATAATTTTAATTTAGCTTCTGTTTTTTCTGTAATTGGCTTATCGCTTTTCAAAGGAATCAATCCCAACCTATGGGCAATTGTTTCATCGTATAAAGGGGAATCATTTTTTGATATTTCAACCTCATCAATAGCAAGCACAGGTATTTTATTGAAATACCTTCTTATAGAATTTGCTAAACCAAAATCCATCTCGCAAGTAAAAGATACCGAATTTTCTTTTTTTTCTATTATTTCCATTTTTAAACATCATAAAGAAGGTTTTTAAAACCTACCCTTACGGTCTCCTTCCTCTCCTACCCCCCTTCTTCTTTGGTCCGCCCCTAGGGCTTCTAGTGGTATCAAGTATATTAAGCACCCTAAACCCTTCTCTAGAAAGGCTCTTCATTATGGAGTGTGCCCCAGGTCCAGGGGCAGGATTTCCGGTTTTACCCCTTATCCGCACATAAAGGTTCTTGACTCTAATCTCCTTTAGTGTTTCTGCAACTCTCTTTGCTATAAACATCGCAACAGTTGGGTTGGCTTTTAAACGAGAATGTTTTGTAACCATCCCCCCGGTAATTTTTGCAAGAGTCTTTCCCGACATATCTGTAACATGAACTATTGTATTATTAAAAGATGTGTAAATGTTCACTATGGCTTCGTATACTTTTTCTCTTTTTTCTACGCCGGCCTTTTCTTCCACTACAGACTCTGCTGTTGAATCTTCATCTTTTGAAATAGTTGATAGTTCTTCTTCTAATTCTTTTTCAGCCTTAATAATTTTTAAGGGTTTTTTATCTTTTACTTCTTTCTTTTCCAAAGGAACTTTTTTTGGAATGTCTTTCTTCTTTTCTATTTTTTTCTCTGCCATTATTCATTATCTCCTTGGGGTTCTTCCTTTTTAATTTTAAGTTTAGGTTTTTTTATTGTTATTTTATCTTCAAGAACTACAGGGACAAGGTAGGAAGGGGAATCAATAATCTTCCCATCAACATAGACTTTTTTATGAGTTATTAGTTGTCTTGCACTCTTTGGAGTAGTAGCAAGTCTCTTAACAACAAGGATGGTTTGGAGTCTTCTTTTTAAATAATCTTTCTTCTCCAAGGAAAGAACATCTGCAATTGAATCAACTTTAAACCCGGTTTTTTTTAGTCTCTCCAAAAAAGCCTGTTTTTCTTTAGCATTTGAAGAGATAAGCCCCTTGGCCTTTGTTCTGATAGATTGTGTGCTAGCCTCTGCCTTCCATATTTCTTTTTTATTCTTTAAACCAAATTCTTTTTTTATTTGAACTTCTTCATCTATCCTTGCTTTATCAAACGGCCTTTTTGGTCTAGAGTATTGCTTCTGTTTACGTTTCATTTTTTATCTTGTCCTGCAAAACTTGGACGTTCTTTTTTAATTTTACTTTTAATTCCAGAACCCTTTCTCCTATTTCTTCTGAAATTGCTCCTTGTTCTTTGCCCCCTTAAAGGCAATTCAGTAGTATGTCTAAATCCTCTGTAACTTTTTATCTTCTTCAACCTCTTTATATCAAATTCTTTTCGTAGTTCCAAGTCGCTTCCAACTAAATGAATATCTTCTCCTGTTTCAAAATCTTTTCTCCTGTTCACTAAGTGTTTTGGAACACTGGGATTCTTTACAAACCCAATTATTTTTTTTATTTCTTCATCAGTCAAAGAACCAATCTTTCTATTCTTATCAATGTTCATTTTTTTGCAAACAGCGTTTGACAATCCCCAAGAGATACCTTTTATCTTTGTCAATCCAACATATAATTTCATCTTTCCCTCTATGTCTTTAGAGAGAATTCTAACTACTCTTTCTTCTCGTTTTTCTTCTTGTTTTTGTTCTACCATTTTAAGAGACAAATAAATTATGCCTTTCAAGTTCTGTAAGTTCTTTTAAGATTCTTTTCTCCACGGCTTTTTTAGGATCCGGAAGATTTTGAACCCTTTTCTTTAGATCTTCAAAACTTTCAAAAGCTTTTTCTTTTCTTTGTTTGAGAATCTCTTGCATGTGTTTCTTACCAATACCCGGAAGCAATTCTATCTGATGCACTCTTTTATTTATTGCTTGGGCAGTATTAAAAAACTCTACAAAGCTTTTCTCTCTTTCCTCTACAACCTTGTTTATAAATTCTTCTAATTGGTTTTTTGCTGCTTCAGTAAGCTTTTCCCTTTTAAGCCTACCAAAAATATAATATATCTCGTCCCTTTTACCCTCCCCTATATAAACTTCCTGACCAATTTGTAGAGAAACCCCTCTTCTTGGAACCAATTCAAGGAGAGTTAATTTGTTTTTTCCTATAGCCTGTGCTATTGGCATCATTTTCTTTTCCAAAGGATAACCATTTGGTAAAAATTCTAGTATTATTGCATGCTCTTCCTTGTCCATTTTCTAAATTTTCCATCTTTTTGGGTTTATTTTGGTTATCATTTGTACTCCTTAACTAAATCAAGGACTTTTTTTGTTTCCTCGTCATCTAGCCCAATTCCAATAAAAATCTTACCCAGATCTTCTTGATTTTCTGGTAAAATATCAATAATCTTCCCAATACTTTTCTCATCGAGCTTCATTAAATCAAGTCCCTCTAATTTTGCCCTTAATTCCTTACCATCTTTAGCACTTAATTTTGTAAACTTTTTTGAAAATGCTTTCAGGTTTATTTTACTTTCCTTTCCTTGAGAATATTCCGTTGCTTCTGCAAGGCTTAGAGGAGTTTCATTCTTTATCATTTTCCTACATTCCTAAGATGGATAGGAGCTATTAAAAACTTTTTTTCTTTGTCCTGGTCCTTTATTTTAATAATATATGCTTTTCCCCTTTTTCCATCTACGACTCCGGTTCTTCCCTGAAGTCTTTTTGGAAAACTTGCTCTAATAGAGGGTTCTCTAATCACGGCAATAGAATCGCCTTTTTTCAATTCTTGAAAATATCTGCTAAGTTGTAGTTTTCCTTTTGTTCTGACTTTCTTAGTTATCATAATTTACTGAAGAAAAAATCTATTTAAAAACCTATCTAAAATCTCTTTCAGGGCCAACAATTTCTCCCGGATGCTCTGTAAAAGAGCTTGAGTTTCTTAAATCCCCTCTTTCTCTCGCATCTTCCATATTTTGAACGATTGCTTTGAACATTTTATCTCCCCACACCCCAGTCCCACACTTATCACAAAAATCTATGACCCTCTCATCGGGGACCTCTACAGAACAATAAATACACTTCTTAACCATTTTTCACCACTTTTTTAAAAGTCACTTCAAAAACCAAAATTAGTTTTTAAAGATTTGTGTTATTTTTTAGTTACTCATACCTCAATGCATCAACAACGTTTGTTTTTGAAGCCTGTCTTGCAGGCAAAACCCCGGAAAGGGCCCCAACGACAAATCCGAAGCCAAGGCAACCCAAAATAAGCCACAAAGGAGCAACTGCTTGAAGCAAATCACTTCCCAACGCATTTGTAGCAATAGAAGAGATTATGTTGCTTGCCCCAATTCCCAATAAAACTCCTATGACCCCCCCAACAAATCCCAACATTCCGGATTCAATTAAGAAGATAAGAAGAATATCTTTGTTCTGTGCCCCGATTGATTTCATTGTTCCTATCTCTTTTGTTCTCTCAATAACACTAGTATACATAGTATTTGCTATCCCTATTCCTCCAACCAATAAAGAGATAGCAGCAATCCCCGCTAAAAAAGCAGTAACTATGTTCAAAATAGACTGAAAACTCCCCAAAAGCTCTTCAGGGGTCAACACACTAAAATCTTTTGTTTTTTCTGTAACTCCCCTAGCATCCATTAATTTCAACTCAACTCTTTTTGCAACCTCTTTTACATCAGAACCAGCATCAGCCTGAACAACTATCCAATCAACTCTTTCGGGAATATCAAAGAAATTCCTAAATCTCTCTAAATCCATAATTATCATTCTATCATCTTCAGGGTTTCCTATCTCACTTATTATTCCTCTTACCTTAAACTCCCCACCATTTATCAGCAAACGATCGCCAGTTTCAACTGGTTTCCCCCAAAGATTTCCTTCTCTATGAAGAATTCCAATATTTATCCCAGAATCACCATCTTCTAAAAACCTTCCCTCATCAATTTCATAACCCCCCACATCTATAAATAAATTAGTTTTTGTGCTCATTCCCCAAACCATCATATATCTTATTTTATCATTGAATTCTACTTTAGCGTTTCCAGCAACAGTAGACATTACATCCTTAACACCACCAACTCCCCTTATAGTGTCTGTATCTTTTTCAGTGAGAATTACTAAATCAACACTTCCTGGAGGCCCCAAAAATCCTGTTGCTGGTTGGACAAAAAATTTGTCTGCTCCAAGTGTCTCGAATTGTTCTTGAACAGCATTTTGTAATCCTAAAGATAAACTCACGAGCATAAAAATTGTTGCAATAGAAACAAAAATTCCTATCATGGTCAACCATGTTCTAAGTTTTCTTTTTTTAAGATTTCTTATAGCTATAATAAAATAATCTTTTATCATTTTCTCAAAGCGTCAACAACATTTAATCTTGAAGCCTGTATTGCTGGAAAAATTCCTGAGAGGACCCCCACAAAAAAAGAAAATAGAACAGCGCCAACAAGTAAAGGCCAAGATATTGTGACCAATAACACATTTTCCCCCAACGCTTGATTAGCGGACATTGAGGCCCCAAAAGCGATACCTAGGCCTATTGTCGCTCCTATAACCCCTCCAACAAGTCCCAAGAGGCCGGATTCAATTAAAAAAATAGATAAAACATCCTTGTTCTGTGCCCCTATAGCCTTCATAACTCCTATTTCTTTTGTTCTCTCAATAACACTAGTATACATGGTATTTGCTATTCCAACCCCCCCAACAAAAAGAGATATGGCAGCTATCCCTATTACTATGATGTTTATTATACCTAAAATATCAGAAACAGCACTCCAAGCCTGAAGAGGGGTTTCAACGGTAAAACTCTCCTCTCCCAAGTCTTCTCCTCTATCTTTCCTCATTTTTCTTTCTATTTCTTCCGCAATACTTTCTATGTTTTCCACATCATCAATATGGGCAATAATCATATCATATTCTCCTTCAACATCATAAAGACTGGCAACATCACTCGTCAACATAAAAACCATATAATTCACCTGGAGGGTAGAAGATTTTTCTAAAAAACCATTTATTCTAAAATTCTCTCCATTAAGTTTAACTGTCTTTCCAACACCGAAGGGTTTTTCAAAATCCTCCGTATCCAAGAAACCATTTCCCATGAGGATGCTCCCTCTATCCCCGTCTTCCAATAACTGACCTTCAGCTATTTTAAGGTTCATCGATTCATAAACCATATCTGCTAATTTCTTCTCATTGGGGATATTTGTCGCGTATCCAAAACCAGAAACCCCATTGTATTCTAGTTGACCAACCTTAATATAACGGGGAATAACCTCTCCAACCCCAGCAACTCCCCCAATTATCTCAACATCATTTTCATTAAGCTTTTCAACAACAGTACTTCCTGGAGGTCCAAATCCAGTTCCTTTATTTTGTATTGTAAGTTTATCAACAGAAAGACTACCAAATTGACCAAGTATTGCTGCCTGTAAACCGGCCCCCAAAGAGATAAGAGAAACGACTGCAGCAATTCCTATGAAAATTCCTAATATAGTCAACCAACTTCTTAGTCCTCTGTGCCTAAGATTACTAAAAGCAAGTTTAAAATAGTCGCTTATCATTGTAAAGAAAAAGTTCTTTATTTTATAATTCTATCTCATAACAAGAATTATCTTTTTTGGGATTACCTCCCTTTATTATTCCTTCTTCTTGACTTTCTCCATCTTCTAAAAGCTATCCAAATAATTAATAAAACAATTATTATGGTAATATACTTTCCAGTGTTGCTCTTTATGATGAGACCTTTTTCAAGAGCCTCCTTCTCAGTATAAACCGTGAAAGGGAGATTGATGTTCTCAATTTGCTCTTTATTATCGAAGTCCTTATAGGTTATTTTTGCTTTCATAACCCCTTCCGAACTGTTGAAAATAACATCAAAATTTGCCAAATCAGTATCGTCCCCATCTATATTCCCCACAAACACCTTGTCTTTTGATAAAAGCTCAAAACCTTCAGGGAAAATTTCAATCTGAACAGCCCTAATTCCCCCAAGACCCTTATTTATTATCTCTAAAGATATCTTTCCTTCCTGGCCAACAATAGCGCTATCAATGTCTTTTCCTTTAAGATCAAAAGTAAAATCAAGCTCTGTTCTTGAAGAAACTCTTAACCCAAAGCTCCCCTCTTTCTTTAAATTGCTTTCAACCCCGTCCTCAAAATAAGTAATCTCATAAGGAATTTCATAGTCCCCAGGAACAATTTCATTTGAAGCTCTTAAAGTGAATGATGCGTCTTCGTCCCTGCCTTCCCTTATATCATCAATGTCTTCTTGAGAGCTTCCTACGGAAGTAAAAGGGAGATCACTAAGATCTAAATTTACAGATATTTTCTCGATATCAAAATCTTCATTATTATCAACATTAATTGTTATTTTTCCTTGCTCTCCAGGATATAAGGTAATATAATCTGCATCAACAACAAGGGCAGAAGCAAAGTTCAAACTATAAATAAAAACAAAGATTAATATTGGAATTATTTTTTTATCCATTTTAAAAATTTTAGGCCCTATTTTTATTATCTGGGTTGGAGCTCGTCCCCAAATCTCTCCGATCTAAAGAAGATTGTATCCTTTCCCCCTTTAGAGTCATCATATCTTATTTCACACATTATTTCTTTTCCTCCATCCAAAGGCCTTGCTTCTAAAATAGTGTAGGGTCTTTGGGTCCTAGGAAGGGTTGCCGAAGTATTCACTAAAACTCCTGCTATTTTTTCCCACAATTTTTCTACCATTTTGTATGTTTTTCCCACAAAATCTTTATTTATAAATTTTTATATGTTGTACTGAGAATTATTTTATCTTTATTTTCTTCCACTTTCCTGAAATATTCTTTTCGTATCCATCTACTTTTCCATCTCTTAGAGAATAAAGGGTTCTTGCGTGTTTCCTAGCAACCTCTACATCATGTGTAACTATTATTATCGTTCTACCCTCTTTATTTAAAGTATCCAAAAAACTCATGACCTTTTCCCCGGTAACACTATCAAGATTCCCCGTTGGTTCATCAGCTAAAAGTATTTCCGGATCATTTGCCAAGGCCCTTGCTATGGAAACTCTTTGTTGTTGTCCCCCAGATAACTGGTTTGGATAGTGATCTTCCCTATCAGATAAATTAACTAGTTTTAAGAGCTCTTCTGCTTTTTCTTCTCTATCTTCAAAATCAATTCCTTGGAATAGCATGGGCAACATAACATTTTCCTTTGCCGTTAAATTTGGAATAAGATTGAACTGTTGGAATATAAATCCTATTTTTTTCCCCCTTAGTTGTGCCAATTCTGATTCTTCAAGGGTTTCTATGTTTTCTTCTTCAAGATAGATATCTCCCTCTGTAGTTAAATCTAAACTTCCGGTAAGGTTCATAGCCGTACTCTTTCCGCTTCCAGAAGGCCCCATTATTGCCACAAAATCCCCTTTACCGATGCAAATATCTATTCCATCGAGTGCCTTGACAAGTGTTTCACCCATTTGATAGTATTTTGTAGTTCCTCTTAACTCTATTAATGGTTTTTTACTTGTCATTATTTTCAAACATACTTTTCTTATTTAAATTTATGCATAGTAACCTTTATAAACCAAAATCAAGGAGTATTAATATGATAATCCCTGTTAGATGTTTTTCATGCGGAAAACCAATTGGTCATTTGTGGAAAGAATTTAAGGAGAGAGTTGCTACAGGAGAATCAGCAAAAAAGGTATTTGATGAGCTAGATTTGGAAAGATACTGTTGCAGGGCAATGTTCTTAGGTCAAGAGGATTATATTGAATTGGTTGGGAAGTTCAAGAAGAGTTAAAATGAAATTTAAATTCACTTTATGGAAAACAATTGTTTCATTATTAGTTTTTATTTTTGTTGATGTGCTTTTAGCAGCATCTATAATTTGTTTAACTGGAGATTTTGGTTCTTGTTCCCATTGGACAAAACATTTATTTGAGCCAGGAATGTTTTTAATAGCTTTAATTCCTGGGGTAATTGTTTATATAGGTTGGAGTTTAATTCAAAAGGAATGATCAACATTCTTTTTTTCGTAAATTAATCCCTTGTGGTTTAATCCAAACCAATCCTTAATCTTTGCTCTTTTTTTGAATCCATTTTTTTCATAGAATTTTTCAGCAGATTTATCCTTGCTTTCAAAGTCCACAAATACAACAGAATATTCTTTTGGAAGTTTATTTTCAACTTTTTTTAATAACCTATTCCCTATTCCTTGTCTTCTCTCTTTTTTAGTAACACAAAAAAAATAAATCCATGCTCTAGGTTCATCTTCAAGACCAATCATGATGGCCCCCATTATTTTTTTATTTTTTATTGCTGTAAAATGAAGACCTTTTCTTTTTAGAGATTCTTCCAAAAAATCTTTCGTATACCATTTTTCTCCTTCAAAGTACATTAATCCAATTTTGTAAATATTCTTTATATCTTTTTTTTGCATTTTTTTTATTTTAATTTCCTTCATATTATCTTCCATTTTGATTTACCCCCGCAATTTCCGCATTTTATTGTAATCATATCATTTTTTATCCTTATACTAGGATCTTTGTAAGGCATAAAACATTCCTTACAGAATAATTTTCTTCTATTCCCCAATTTTATGTTGTGGGCCATTGCCATTTTTTTTATTTTTCTTATCTGCTCCGGTTTTTTTGAGAGAATATCCCCAAAAAATTCTTCTATCTCTTTTATGGCCTCTGTTCTTGACTTTTTCTTTTTCATAATTTAATTAAGAAACCGCATTATATAAAGAATTTGAAAAAATGAAAGTAAATCAAAGATTTCCATTCATCCCCTTTTTAACAAAAGAATATGAAAGACAGCTTGAAGGGTTCGCAGCTTGTGAGCCACTACCACCAACAACGTGGGAAGCTTAACTTCTGTGTTCGGAAAGGGAACAGGTGTTTCCAACCCACTATGGCCGTCTTCAATCTTAACTCATTCTTGTACTTTATAAAGCTTTTTATATGGATGATTTGTGCTATTAAAAGGAAAACTCATAAAGAAAACCTTGGTTGTCTTTATGCGGGAGTGCCAGAGTGGTCAAATGGGCAAGATTAAGGCTCTTGTAGCTTAGTGCTTACGCAGGTTCGAATCCTGTCTCCCGCATGCCTAAGTAGCTCAGCCTGGATAGAGCATCAGGTTCCTAACCTGAGGGTCGAAGGTTCAAATCCTTCCTTGGGCGTTTTCATAGAAAACCTTTAAAACACTATTTGTTGTTTATGAATTATGCGTGGATAGTTTAGCGGCAGAATAATTGGCTTCCATAAACTTTGTTGAAGAAACCAATTGACCCGGGTTCGATTCCCGGTCCGCGCATAGACCCCTTTTGGTTAATTAATGGGATGTACTTTTTCTAAAGTTATGTAATTTTGACGCAGTTAATATATAAAAAATACAGGCTTAAAGAAAACATGAAAATAGACCCCTATAAACATAAAGAGAGATATCAGAAGTGGAGGAATTCTGTGGAGAAAGGAATTCCTGGTATGAGTAGATATAATTCAGATATAACATTAAGATATCTTGATAATATGGAAAATGGAATCAATATTTCTACTAAAAATGTGAAGGGATCAAGAAGTCACATAAGACTTAATACCATAAGGGAGAAAATGAAGTTTTTTGATTTAAAATTTAAAGAAAAATATAATCTTGATAAGATTACAGATATTAATGAGGAGCAATTATGTATATTTTTTTCTGAGATGAGAAGGGGCATAATTAGAAGAGTTGATGGAAAACAATACAAATCAACTTCATATTCCGTAAGAGATTTTAAAGCTTTTTGGCATTGGTGGATGAAAATTAATAGAAAGCGAGGCAGGGAAATACCAGATATTACTATTGATCTTGATACAAGAGAAGATAAGCCCAAATGGGTTTATTTATCAGAAGAACAGGTTAAAAAATTATGTGACAATGCTAATTATAAAAATAAAGTTTTGATAACTTTTCTTTTTGATACGGGAATTAGAGCACCGACAGAACTTATGAATATTAAAGTTTCAGATTTGTATGATGATTGTAAGGAATTAAATATAAGGCAAGAAATCAGCAAAACTTTTGGGAGGAGGATTAAATTAATGATTTGTTCTGATTTAATAAGAGAATATATCCAAGCAAATAATCTAAATC
>JAHIVR010000091.1 GCA_018816625.1 Nanobdellota archaeon
CTGGAGTCTTTTTTGTTTATCCTTTATCTCCTCTAGTCTGACTCTTGTGATTATTAATTCTTTTATCCTTTTTTCCTTATCTAATATCTCAGAATCTAGTTGTGCAGTATCTAAAGAAATTTGTTTTTTCTCCAAAGAAAGAAGATTTATCTTCTTTGTATTATCTGAGATGTCATTATCAAATTTATTTGCCATGTTAGCCCTATAGGATAAATCTACATTTTGTAAACATGTTGGGCAGATATCGAGATGTGCAAGTTTTGCTTTTGTTGTTTCACTTTCCTGATTCTTTAAAGCAAAAGAACTTATTTTAGAGGTTATTTCTAAATTCTTTTCATTCAGTTCTCTCTTTTGTTTCTTTTTTGTTATTATTTCTTGCTCAAGGGTCTCTATTAAAGACTCATCAAATTTTAGAGCTGCCAACTCGTTTATTTGAGAGTCTAGTGATTTCATTAACCTAGTATTTCCTATAATGGAGTCGTTTTTAGTAATACTTAGTAACCTTGTCTTTTCTATTTCTCTCTCCATATGTCTTTTTTCTTCAACCTTCTTCGAAATAACCTGTATTTCTTCCTGGATTCTCTGCCTTTCTTCTGTTTTAGAGAATAATTCCTTTTCTATAAAAACAAGATTGTGATGCTTATCCTCTAATTCTTGTTCTTTTTCAATAAGAGAAAATTTATCTCTTTCTAAACTTAGAGTTGCTCCTTCCTTCATCCTCTTTTCTTCTCTAAGTTTTAGAGTAAGAATAGAAATGTTTTCAAGAATTCTCTTATATTTATCAATTCCAAAAACATGCCTTAAAGTATTTATCCTAGTCTCTGAATCTTGAAGAATTATTTGTTTCATTTCTTCTTGGGGGGTGTATACCGTGAATTTGTATAATATGTTTTGTTTTTTAGCAAATTCCTTTGGATAATTCAGTAAAGAAAGAACTTTGTCTTTTATTTCTGTAACAGAAATCTCGCTCTTTTCTCCATCGATGGTTATCGCAGAGTAATCTTGGGCAATTGTCTTACTTCCCCTCTTCATAGTTCTTTCGACAACTATCTCTCTTCCATCAACTTCAAACTCTATGATTACTCCTCCTTTATCTTTTCCGTTCTTTAATAAAGAAGAACCCCTCTGTCCTGGTTGTAATCCGAATAGAGCGAACTCAATTGCTAAAAGAATTGAAGTCTTCCCAGAACCTATGTCTCCTGAAAGCAGAGTTGAGCCTTTGGGGAACTCTAATACTTCTTTCTCGTAACTTCTTATATTATTAAGTGTTATCTTTCTTATTCTCATTTTAAAATTTCAATATTTTTTTTGATTCCTCCATTACTCTTCTTGTAAATCCTTCAGTAGTTTCTCCTTCTTGCTTATCTACTGATAGAGCATTCATCAACTGAGGAATCATTGAGTTAAAATCAGATGGATTTTGCTCGGAATAAGTTCTTACTGTTTCTTCTTCTATATCCTCTGAATTTGAAACATTTACCTCTAACTCAACACTTTTAGTTTTTAATTCATGTGTATTTTTTAAAAGAAAGTAAGCTCCTTTTTGTTCAACAAGATTTTGAATCTCTTGAAATTTTATATCCGAATTTGACCCCACAGTTAATTCGCCTTTAACCCTTAAAAGAATTATTTTATTTTCTAAATCTAATTTATTTAGTTCACTTGCTATCTTCTCTGTAGCTGTTAATCCGTTTGTTACATGCACAGAAACAGAAATAACCTCCCTTAGGGGAAGTGATACCTTCCCTAATGGACTCCCTGAAGAAGTGTCCACAATATAAAATCCCCCGTGATTCAAATCTTCAAGCTCCTGGAAATTGTTAGGAAACACTGGCCCGGGATAAACAAAATTTTGGTATTGAAAGTCTATATGTAAATGCCCTAGAGCATAGTAATCCGCCTTTGGAAGATTGTCTGCTTCAATTGAATCTATGGGTAAGTTCCCCTTAGCCTTGTCTAGTGTTGTGTGCAACATAAAAATTTTAAACATTCCAGGAGAATCATTTAACTTTACTCTTCTTAAATCAGGGATTTCTAATCCAGATTTCCTACCAGGATATCCATAAATTGCAACTCCATTGTGTATTGTTGGATTGAGTAATAGATGCTCCCCCTTCTCTTCAAAATCTTCAACATTTTTACAAAAACCGGCTTTTTCTAAAACATCTAAAAAGGTTTTTCCAGAAACAGAGTAATCATGAGACCCAGCAATTATAAAACACGGAATTCCTGCTTCTTTTAATCTTTTAAATTCTTCAAAAGTCCCCTTAAGGATCTCTATTCCTGGGAAAGCCGAGTCAAAAAGATCCCCGGCAAATAGTGCAAATTCGACTCTTTCAGAGATACACTTATCTATTGTTTTCTTAAAAGATTGGAAATTTAGCTCTTGTAGTGGTTGTTGTTTCCATCCCCCAAGATGAACATCTGCAATATGAGCAAATCTTACCATTGTACCCTCTTTTGGGTTGCCACTAGTACTTCTAAACAGCTCTTATTTTGGGCGATTTTCACCATTTTTTAAGTAAAAAAGTTTATAACCTTGCAATAATAAGTATGTATATAAAATCTATTGTTATCTAGTAAATAAAACGAGGTGAAAATGACAAGATATACTCTTCTTTTTGGGGGTAAGGCTGGCCAGGGTCCGAACATCCTTACAAACCTCTTAGGTAGTGCCTTGGTTAAATACGGGTATTATGTTTTTTATTCTAGAGATTATCAGTCTTTAATACGTGGAGGGCATAATTTCAACGTTTTAACTTTCTGTGAGAATCCTTTGTTTAGCAATGATTACGAAGTAGATCTTATGGTGGCTTTGGATGAGGTAACAGAAGAAACACATAAAAAAGAACTAAAGAAGAATGCAGTCATACTTAAAGGAAAAAAAGAGAATATGTATTATGCTGGAGCAATATTTAAGTTATTGGGAATTGAATTCAAGGCTCTCGATGATGAACTTAAGATTTTAAAAAAAAGGTATGAAGAAAACATAGTTCAGGCTAAGAAGGGTTATCAAGAAGAAAAAAGGACTATTGCCCAATTAGAAAGAAAAAAGACAAAGGCTTATTTTACAAGCGGTAGTGAAAGCATTGCACAGGGTGCAATAAAATCAGGGTTGGATGTATATTATGGTTATCCAATGACCCCCTCAACTCCGGTTTTGGGTGAGCTTGCTGGGAGGGCCGTTGATAACCGTTTTTTATTGGTAGAATTAGAGAACGAAATCTCTGTTATTGGTGCAGCCATAGGTAGCGCCATTACAGGTGCAAAGACAATGGTTGGTACTTCTGGAGGAGGATTCGATTTAATGACAGAAAATATAAGCCTTGCCGGAATGGCTGATGTCCCTTTGGTCGTTTATTTGGCACAAAGACCTGGTCCAGCGACAGGAGTTCCTACATACACTTCACAAGGGGATTTAAACCTGACCAGACATGCAGGGCATGGAGAGTTTCAAAGGGTGGTTCTTGCTCCTGGAGATCCAAAAGAGTGTCAAGAATTGGTTAGTAGGGCTTTTTACTTTTCCCAAACCTTCAAAATTCCGGCGATAGTCATAAGTGACAAACATCTTGCCGAGAGTTACTACACATTAACAGAGCCAATAAAAATAACAAAATCAAAAAAACTTACCTCTCTTAAAAAATACAATAGTTATGAACACGATGATTATGGAATATCAACAGAAGACGCCAGAATTGTGAGAAGTAATTTTGATAGGCGATTGAAAAAACAAGAAGAAATAGCAAAAGAAGCTGAAAAATTTGAAGGGTATAAGTTGTACGGAAAAAGAGACTCTAAGAATATGATTGTTTCCTGGGGAAGTACAAAAGGAGCCATACTGGATTGCATTAAAGATTTAGATTTATGTTTTTTACAAATAATACACATAGATCCTTTCCCTAAAGCTATTGAAAGACTACTTAGAGACAAGAACCTCATACTTATTGAAAATAATTCTACAGCACAACTTGGACAATTAATTGCTGAAAAAACCGGAGTTTTTATAGGAGACAAACATAAAATATTGAGGTATGACGCTCGTCCTTTTTTACATGATGAACTAAAATTAGCAATAAAGGGGAGAATGAGATGAAATGGTAAGGCCAAACATACTAACAAATAAAAAATATACATGGTGTCCGGGATGCCCAAATTTCCAAATACTTGCTGGAGTTAAAAAAACAGTAGAGGATTATATGGTTGCTAGTAAAAATAAAGAAGAATTTGCAATGGTTACCGGAATAGGGTGTCATGCCAAAATATATGATTACATAAATCTGCCCGGATTAAATAGCCTACACGGAAGAGTTCCCCCCGTTGCATTGGGATTGAAGTTGGGAAACCCTAGATTAAATGTTCTTGGTTTCTCTGGAGACGGAGATGCATACGCCGAGGGATTGGGGCATACAATACACGCCGCTCGTTTCAACTCAAATTGGAAATACCTTATCCACAACAACCAGGTATTTTCTTTAACGGTCGGCCAACCAACTCCAACAACAGAAATTGGATTTAAGGAAAAAACAACTCCTTTGGGAGTTAAACTTCAGCCACTAAATCCAATAAAAATGATGTTGTCTGTTGGAGCTACGTTTGTTGCTAGAGTCTTTGCTGATGCTAAACAAGTTGAATGGGTTTTAAAACAAGCTTTAAGGCACAGGGGTTTTGCATTCATAGAGATACTCCAACCATGTATAATTTTTCACGCACAAGCAATGCAATATAAAAATAATCTTTATTGGTTGGAAAAAGCTGGTCATGATAAAACAAACCTTGAACAAGCAATGAAGAGGGCCGATGAATTCGATTATAATGTTGCAAAGAAAATACCTGTGGGGATATTTTACCAAGTTAAAAAACCAGTATTTGAAGACCAGTTTCCACAACTTAAAAAATTGGGTAAGAATGGTTGGAAAGATATAAAGAGATAATTATTCTTTCTTTGGTATTTGAAGTGTCCCTATTAACCTGGGAGTCACATAAATGCTTCCAAATATTCCTGTATCAAAGATTTTCACCTTGTATGCAACCCAGATTTCTGTTGGAATTTTTAATCCATTAACATCTTCATAAAAGGCCATGACCCAGGGGATTCTTGGTGAGTTTTTTCCTACCTCTCCTTTAAGCTCTAAATCAAACCCGGTTTCTGCGTTTGAACTTATTTTTAATTTATATTTCCTCATCTTTTCTGAATCTCCCTGAAAAACAAAAGAGGTATTTGGAATTTTGGCTACAGAAACTCTTTCTATTAAAGAAACAAGAGTTGTAGGTTTATCATTTATGGGGTAGACAAAAGTCGTGTCATAAAGAAATCTCCCTTGGGGATAATCAAACTCACTCTCGTGATAGTAAACGCTATCTCCTTTCCTTTCCTCATAAAAATTAAAATATTTATCTGCACTTGGGGAAATCATTCTTATTCTCAAATCTGTTTTATCTTTTGAGCGAGTTAATCTGACATTTCCTGTAAAACCTTTTTTATTTGGGACTATTTCATAATAAAAACTAAAAGAGTCTGGAAAATTATTTTGAGATAAAACCTCTTGGATCTCTATCCTACTTGGAGGGGAATATTCAGAGTATCCTTCATCAATTGTATGGGCGGTTCTTGGACATAAAAGAGAAGTTGTTAGTATTACCGCGGTTGTCAGTGGCATAAGTCTAGATTTTAGTGTTTTTCCCATCTTTTAATTCGTATACAAGAAGCTCTTCAAAAAATATCTTTTTTTTATCCATTATTTTTTTATCATAACCCTCAAAATTGATATTCTTTGTTAGACTGCTTACTACAATGTATACTTTACCTCCCTTTTTTAGAAAACTTTTTGCCCTTTTTAAGAATTTATTTAATAATTCTCCTCCGTATCTTCCTCCTGTTGTTGCTAACCTAGAACTCTTGGGTTCTCTTTTATCTTCTGGGAGGTATGGGGAATTAAAAAAAATTATATCATATTTCTCTTTTATATTTGAAAAGAGATTTGATTTGATAACCCTTGATTTTGGAAAAATTAATTTAAGATGTTTTAATGCTTTTGGATTAATATCTACTAGGGTTATATTTTTTTGGGAGACCCCCAGATTTATGATTGTTTGTGCTTGGTAACCGGAACCAGAGCCCATATCAAGAAATTTTAATTTCTTGTTTTTTATATTTTCTTTTAATA
>JAHIVR010000092.1 GCA_018816625.1 Nanobdellota archaeon
CACATTTATATCTTTCTAATGCTTTGATTCCATTCGCTATTACTATGTTTTTCATTACAATAAAATAATCTTCTGCTTTTGTTCTATGAATCTTAGAATAAGTACTACTTGTCGCTGCATCAAGAGATACTTTTATCCATGACAGATATGGCAATATCTCTTCTATTATATCTTTAGTAAGAAGTACTCCATTTGTTGTTAGAGCTACATCAATACCCATCTCTCTTGTATGCTGGATAATTTTGACGATATCTGGATGCATTAGTGGTTCACCTTCACCACCAAACATAATAGACTTCACACCTAAAGATGACATTTCTGTTATGATTGCTCTTAATCTTTTCGTATCCAGAAAATTTTGTTTATATCCCATAAAATCAAGAGCGCAGAAAATGCATCTATGATTGCAAGCTCCTGATGGACTAATTTCTACATATAATGGATATATTTGTTCACCTCTTTGCCAATTTGCTACACGATCAGGATGAAAAGATAATTTCTGACCATCTATTTTATATTTATCCATTATCTGCTCCTATGCTTTATTTTGAACTCCCGAAATCCCATTTCGGTCAACCTATTTATTTCATTTTTATTGAAAACTCGCCTACTATTGAAATCTCTCACTTCAATCATCATTTTTTTCACTTCTTCTGCATCCATATCTTCACCACGACGAAAATTATTTTCCCTATTCCATACTTCAAAATTGCTATATGCTACTCGTATTATAGCAGCAAGTAAAGAACCTGACAATGGAATCTTTAATCTATCTATTGATTCAGTCAGATAAATAAATTCTTTATATGCTGCATCTTCACCAAAAGCAATTTTTCTAATAAGAATGGTTATACGATCAATAGCATCACCTAATGATAAATGCATATTTGTTTTTTTCTTCATATTTCATCCTGCGGTCCAAATATATATTCCTGTATTGCAGGATGAGCCACATCACTAGTTAAAATTTTCCATGAACCAACTTTTGTTTCCGGAAACAGCTCTCCAATAAATGTCCATAACACATATTTATCACTGTACAAGTTAGTAGTATTCCAGGTATCATACAACTTCCAGAAATTTTTTGCATCATCAACATTCCGAATAACAAATACTTTAAATTGCTTTTCCGGCAATAAGGATTTAAGAAATTTATATTCTCTATAAGCTAACCAGTTCCGTAGAAGCGGAATATATCTAAATCGAGCTACCATCGTATAAGGAGTTTTCTCACATCCACAATAACCTGTTTTTTCAAGAACAGGACAACCGTGACAAAAATAAGAAAACAAAGCACATAATGGACAATTTGATCTCCCCATTTTATTATCAAACTTTTTGTATCGTACTTCCCATTTGTCTATAGATTTTTCTAACGCTTCCCGTGTTTGTGAATTCATTATTTTTCCTCCTCAATAATAACTGAAGTATGACCATATTCCTGGAATCTATTTGTTTTTATCTTAACATCGCATGGGTTACAATGACCAAATTCAGAGCAATATCGATAAGTATCTTCTATTCGGAAATTGTCATTTGTTATATTAGAAATCGGAATCCTATTCTCATATAAATCAGCATGACAACGATAGACACTACCATCTGGTCCTATTATCAGCTCACTTGTTCGACAAAAAACATTACGCTTAAATTTCTTTTCGCAAGCACCTTCATACTTATAAGTGCCATATAACTTATTCTTATATTCGCCTAAAAATTCTTTTGTCCTGAAATCTATATTTAATTCCCGGCAAATTCCCCTAACAATATCTAAACTTCTTTTATATAATGGATGATTAACACCCCATATTCCAACACTATAACCTCTATCCAATAATGTTTTTACTTCGAGAAAAAAGAGTGTAATATCGTTTTGTTCTGGATGATATGATATACGAATAGAAGCATAAGGAGAATTTCGTTTCATTCTATTTGGTGGTACATTCTCCATAAACTTTTTTGTATCAAACTTACCATTTGTCAATAAATCAATATTGATTGCGCCATAAATTC
>JAHIVR010000093.1 GCA_018816625.1 Nanobdellota archaeon
CCTATAGAAGGAGGAGTCGTAACAACCAATTTTGAGGTTAGAGTATCTGATTCCAATGGTTATGCGGATATTGATGATTCAAGTGTGAGGGTGGATTTCTTTAAAGCAACAGAGACAAACAGATCAGGGACTTGTAGTCTTTCTGTTCCCGATGTTGAAAGTGATGGCTTAGCAAGCAGTTATTCTTGTTCAGTTAATATGTGGTATTATGATCAGAGTGGGTCATGGACAATAAACGTTTATGCACTAGATGACGGAGCAAACCCAGCATCAAATAAAACAAGAACTTTAACTTACAATGTTTTAAACGCCATGCAAATAGTTTCTCCAATTGGTTCTCTTTCGTGGCTTCCTCTTGCTTCAGGAGCACAAGACCAAGGAGCAGACAATGATCCTTCAGTAATTAACAACACCGGAAATTTTGACGGAACAATAAGAATAAGTGCTTATGAATTGGATGGAGAGACAACTCCAGGAGAATATATTAATTCAACATTCTTTAGTGTTTCGGGAGTTAGTGGGAATGAGTGTACGGGGGTTCCCCTGGGTTACGCTGGAAATGCAGTAGACACACTGATAAGCTCAAATAGAGGGCCTCCAAATTTAGTTTCAGAGATATACTATTGTTTGGATGTTCCTATAGTTTCGGCGCAAGCATACTCAACATCAATAAGGGGAGCGAGTTTCTCTTGGAGCATAATATACCAATAAAATGAAATACTTAGCATCAATATTTTTAGCCCTCATATTAATGGGGACAGTTAGTGCTGCCGGAATTTCTTCTCCTTACTGGGAAGACCATCCCCTGAATCTTGGTTACGGGGAAACTAAAGTCGTCGAACTTAATTTCCAAAACATGGTAGGAGATGCCCCAGTAACAATAGAATTAAATCTAAGAAAAGGTGGAAATATAGCTTTTTTAGATAAAACAACTTATACAGCTCAACCAAAAACACACAATACGATTATTCCTTTGACAATAAGTATTCCAGATAGTTACAATGGAGGAATACAAACCATTGAATTAGAAGCTAAGACTGTTTCAGGGGATACTGAGGGGATGGTTGTGTTGAACTCGGGGTGGATAGTTTCTTTTAATGTTATAGTTTCTGAAAATGAGGTTCAAAAATCAACACTAACATGGATAATTGTTGGGTTGATTGTTATTCTAATAACCATCCTGGTTCTTATTCTTCTAATAATGAGGAATAGAAGATAACTTTTTATATCTAACTTCATTGTGTTTTGCATGAGGGGTATATACTTAATTTTTATTTTTATTTTAGCTTGCGTTCCTTTAACTCTTGCAATAACCGGAGAAGTAATCACCGGTGAAGCAACAAGTGTTCCAACAAACGTTTCTATATTTGTTTTGCCTGGGCCACCAGTAATTTTAATACGCTCTCCAGAGAATAAAACCTACTCTTCACAAGATGTTTTGGTCAACTATTCTGTAAGAAATAATTTTACTCATGTAGGGTATAATATAGATGGAGGAAACAATATTTTTTTATCTAATTTAACAGATGATTCTTTTTCTTTAAATCTCCCCTGGGGATTTCATATCCTCTATATGTTTGCTAATAGTTCTTTAGGAAATTTTTCTAAAAATGTCTCTTTTACTTTGGAAGAAGAAATAGTAATTCCTTCATCTAGTTCAAGTAGTTCAAGCGGAAGCTCAAGTGGAGGGAGCTCTGGAGGAAGCGTCTCTACAACTAAATTCGAATTTAGCGAGGAAATACTAGAAGTTTCGTTTTTGCAGGGACAGAGTAAAAAAGAATCCTTTACAATAACAAACACAGGGACAAGAGATGTTTCTTTAGAACTTGAAATAGAAGGATTAGAAAACTTTGCCCTATTGAATCAAAACACCCTGGAACTTCCAAAAGGAGAATCAAAGACAATTTCGGTAAACTTCTTTTCTCTATCAACTGCACCCTCTGGGCTTTACTTTGGTAAGCTAATAGCAAGAGGGAACGGGGTGGAAGAATCTTTACTTCTTATTGTTGATGTAAAACAAAGAGAAGCCCTGTTTGATGTCAATGTGGAGGTTCTTCCAAACTATAAAACAGTGCCTCCTGGTAAAAAGATGTCTGTGACAATAGATATGATTAATATAGGGCTAAGTGGCACGGCAGTTGATGTTGAACTTATGGTTTATCTTGTTAATCTAGATAGGGAAACTATTTTGGAGGCCTCTAAAGAAACTCTTGCCGTCAAGGAAGAGCTCTCAATAACAAGAAAAATACAACTCCCACAAGATATTGAATACGGAACTTATCTTGTAGTTGCAGACTTAATTTATACAAACATAACCGCAAGCTCTTATGATTCTTTTGAAGTTGGTGAAAGAGGGCCTTTTTATTTCATAAGTTATATTGGAAGGGAGTTATTTTCAAATCCATACATGATAATTCTTTTGCTTATAGTTATCCTTCTTATAATGATGGTGATAATTGTATTAAAACACTACAGGGTGTTTAGTAAATCTCTAATAATTAAGTCAAAAAGAAGGAAGAAGAAAGAGAAACTTCAAAAAATACCTAAAAGTGCTGAAGGCTGGGCCAGGTGATTATATTCTCTTCCATTCTCTATCTGGGCGTTAATGCTTAATTTTTTTAAGATCAACTTTTTTGACTTATATATTTAAATAATAATTATCTTGTATTATTTTATGACATCAAGACACCAAAATAATATATCTCTGGTCGATAATCATGTAAAAGGGCTTTTGCAAATAGCTAGGGATGACTATGAAGTTTCTGTTGATCCAAATTCCCCCACTAGAGAAGCACGGTTAGAGGCTGCAATAGCTATGCATTCTTTAAACGCAGGAACTTCTTCAAGGGAAATAATGGTTGGTAGAAGAATCGACGGTTCAAGCAATGAAGCATATGTACTTGAAAGTCTTTGGCAACTGCATTCTGGAGAATTACATGAATTTTATTCTGGAATTTATAATGGATATTGGTCAAGGTAATCTAAGAAAACTCCATAAAAATGTTTGTAAGGATGTTAAAACTTCTGTACTGCTCACGGTTGGGACATTCCTTGGATGTTTATCTTGGCCGTATTAATGTCAACTTTTCTGACTTATATGTTTAAATAATACTTGTCTTATAATATTTTATGAATGAAGAAAGAAAAATTCTTAATGAGTTCCATTCTAAAGAAAAAAAGAAATATAATGAACTAAAAAAAGAATTGCCCTCAAACAAGTTTTCTTATTACCTAAAAAAATTAATTGATAAAGGGTATATTGAAAAGAAAGACGAATTTTATAAGATCACTTTTTCAGGAGAATGTTATCTTTTATATCTTGATCAAAAAAATGATAGTTTAAGTCTTAAACAACCAATAATAGATGTTTTTTTAATTGGAGTAAAAGGAAATAAAATCTTGTTTCAAGAAAGAGGAAAAATGCCTTTCAAAGGTATAGCAATGCCTATAGGTTCAAGGGTTAGGGAGGGAAAAAGCCTTTTTGAAACTGCAGAAAATATATTTTATAGGGACACGGGATTAAAAGGGAGAATCGCCTATAAAGGAATTATTGATGTAAAAAGCATGAAAGAAGGAAACCTTTTTGTTCACCATATTTTACATGTATTTAAAATAGACAAAATAAAAGGAAAACTTAAAGAAAAAACTTCTAAAGGACTTAACTATTGGTTATCTGAAAAAGATTACTTAAAAAAGAAAAATATCTTCAAGGCAGCAAAAGAACAGCTAGCTTTTGCCAAATCAAAAGGGCCTCTTTTTTTAGAATTAATACAATATATTGATCAGAATGGAAAATTTATTGGTAATAAGATTATAAGGAACGATAAACTCTAAACCTTAATCCCTGTTTGGGCGTTGATCCCAAAAAACAAACAACCAGATGAGACTGTCCGAGTATTGCCTTTATTTTCAAGATAAATTCTTAAAATATTCATGAAATAATTAATTAAGGTGGAATTAAAGAAAAAGTATTATGAATTTGACTGGAAATAGGAGTAAATAATCACTGATTATTTACCAAGATGGTGACTTATAAATCATATTATTTATTCGCACTAAATTCGACGCTGTACAGGTTAAATTAAACTCTGTCCTAACTTTGTCTATCCCCCTTAAGGAAAAGCTCCTTAATCCTCTGTGATGTTTTATATCTGCAAAACTTCTTTCAACAGTTTGTTTTCTTATTCCATAAGTTCTTTTTCCTTCTTCACTTTTTAATTTTTCTTTAATGCGATTAAGAGTTTTCTCCTCGGGAAGAGCATGTGTAACTCTTTCTTTTCCGTTAACAATTCCCTTATAGGTCGTCATATATTCTCCCCTACTTTTGTTAAAATATTTCCCTTTTCTTTTTAGTATATCTCCTCCTGGTGAGATATACTCATCTTTTTTCTCGTCATACTTAAACTCTGATTTCTTTGTTTTCTTTCCAGGAACATAAACATCATAACCGCTTTGGAGTAACTGGTTTCAAAAGTGTTTACCGAGGGTAAAGATATTAAAAAATTTAAATCCAAAGGTTTAAATATTTGTTTACTTATTAATTAAAATGAGGGAAAAGAGGGTATTGGTTTTATTAGTTGTAGTGTTCTTTCTGCTTTGCATGAGTTCTTTGGAAGCAAACACAAACGTTACCGAATGCGGGACTCTCAATA
>JAHIVR010000094.1 GCA_018816625.1 Nanobdellota archaeon
AAATAGAGGCAAAAAAACAGGAATACAGTTCTGGAACAATAATGAGAATTTAATCAAAGACTACAAAGAAGCTATAGAAAAATACTTTGAAATAAAACCATTAATAGTAAAAAGAAATAAACAATTTTCTGTAAGAGTAATTTCAAAAAAAGTTGTAGAAGAATTTAATAATTTAGATAAAAACCTATTAGAAAAAGGACATTTGAAAAACATTCCCAAATCAATAATGCAATTACCCCAAAAAAATTTAAAATATTTATTAAGAGCGATGTATAATGGAGACGGTTCAGTAAGTCTACAAAAAAGAAACGGATGTAGAATTTCTTTTGTTTCACCAAATAAAGAACTAGAAGAACAAATAGCTGATTTATTGCTAAGATTTGGCATTAACTCTTCAATCTTTAGAGATAATCACTCAAAAGTGTGGAGATTAGATATTTCTGGACAGGAAAATATTAAAAAGTTCTCAGAAGAAATAAATTTCCTATCTAAGTATAAAAAACAAAGATTAGAAAATTATTGTAAATTAAAAAAATCCTACAAAACAATCACTGATATTGTTCCGAACTGTACAGATAAGATAAATGAAATATTCAAAACGCTTAATATTAACACTAAAAAAGAAATTGGCCATCAAATTGATTTGGGAGTTGAAAAACAAAGAATATTCCTACAAAAATTAGTAAGGATAGCTATCAATAAAGCAATGCAAATTAATACTGAAAAAATTTGTAAGATTAAAAAAGAATTAAAAGAGTTGGAAAAGCTGGCATTTGGATATGCTAGATGGGCTAAAATTAAAAAAGTATCAAAAATAAAAAATAAAGAGACAAAATGGGTTTATGATGTTACTATAGAGCCTTATCACACTTTTATTTCTAATGGAATGATACTGCATAATACAATAACAATTAGTAAAGCAAACGTTCAAGCAACACTAAGAGCAGAAACTTCTGTTTTGGCAGCAGCAAACCCAAAATTCGGTAGGTTTGACCCTTATCAAAGCATTGCCCAACAAATTGATCTCCCCCCAACACTCATTAACAGATTTGATGTCATATTCACACTTAGAGACATTCCAAGTAGAGAAAAAGATGAGAAAATAGCCAGCCATGTGTTATTAGAACACCAGAGTAAAGGAGAGGATATGCTAATTCCAAGAGAAATTTTCAGAAAATACGTTGCTTATGCAAAACAAAGATTTCGCCCGGAACTAAGCGATGAGGCCGTTTCGGAAATAAAAAAATTCTATGTAGAATTAAGAAACAAACCAGTATCTTCAGAAAGTGCAATGCGTCCAATCCCCATATCCGCAAGACAGTTACAAGCTTTAATAAGGATGGCTGAAGCATCGGCAAAACTAAGATTGAGCAAAGTAGTATCCCTAAATGATGCTAAAATTTCTATAGAACTCATGAAGTACTATCTTATGCAGGTGGGATATGATTATGAATCAAAAAGCTTTGATATAGACAAAGCAACAATCGGAATTACAAGTTCACAAAGATCAAAGATATTCACAGTAAGAGACACAATAATAGAACTTGAAAATCGCCTGGGAAAGATGATTCCTGTTGAAGAAATAGAAAAAGAACTTGAAGGGAAAATGACAAAAGAAGAAGTTGAAGAAGCAATAAATAAACTAAACTCCCAAGGAGAAATATTCAAACCAAGAAGAGGTTATGTCGGAAGAACATAACAGAGAAACATAAATCCTTAAAAACACGCTTTTGTTTTTCAAAACATAAAAAATGAGTGAACAAGAACAATTCAAAAGGAATATAGCATTCAAATTAAGAATCGGAGATATCCTGATGGGGAAACCAATACTGAATGAAGAAAGGTTTTCTTTTCTTGAATTAGGTTCTAAAAAAATAATTCGTGCCAATATTGTAGGAAATATTGTTGACAAATACGAAAGCCAGGGGGAAACAAGATATCTGAACCTTACTCTTGATGATGGCTCTGGACAGATAAAACTAAAAGCTTTTGGGGATGACACTCAAAAATTCCAAGACATAACCCAAGGACAAACAGTTGTGGTCATAGGAGTGCTAAGACACTGGAATAACGAACTCTACATCTCTCCAGAGATAATAAGAGAACAGGACCCAAAATACCTCTTAATAAGGAAATTAGAAATTGATAAAGAAAAATCAAAAGATAAAACTGGTTTGGGAAGACAAGAAATAATTGCTGTAAAAGATAGGATTCTTGGAGCCATAAAGAATGCGGAAGAAACGGGGGGAATTGAGAAAGATAAGCTAATTATGGATCTCAATGATATTTCCCCAGAGATAATCAACCAAGAGGTTCAAAAACTTCTAGAAGAAGGAATAGCATTCGAACCTCGACCCGGAAAAGTTAGATATTTGGGTTAATTCTTCTTCCCTTTTTTAGAAAGCCTCTTATTCAAATAATAAGTAAACCATATCAAAGCCACAAGCCCAACAAGCGAGAGAACAAATCTTATCCAGTTCTGAGTGTAAGGCCAAAAAGCCCCAGCCCCATATATCAAAGTGCCAATTCCTCCACCCATTAGTCCGGTTCCAACAGCCTCAAGCCCAAAATACATCCCCAGGAGAAGAATTATTATTCCCAAAGGCAAAGCTAAAAAGAAAACATACTTGGACCTATCCTTATTCACGACATCATACTCTACCCAACAATCATCATAAGTATTATACTCACAATAACCCTGGGGGCAAGGAGTTGTAACGCACTGCCTCTCCTGATAAACCCACGTTCCGTTTTCATTCAAACACTCCTGCTCAGTCTGAACTAACTTTGGAGCATTTGCAATCCCACAATAATCATCATAATTAGCCTTAGGGAGAATGGTGTTTATTCCGTAAAAGGTTACAAAAATTGTTAATATCATAATTGCAATTGCAAAAAGAATATCTTTTAACCTCATAAAGAATTAAAATCTAAAAGATTTATAAACCCTACCTTAATATCTCATTTATGGATTATGAGAAATTACTAGAACAAGCTTATGAAAAAGTAAAAAAAGGTACTTCTACAGGAGAAAGATTTGAAATACCAAAGATAGAAGGAATGTTTGAAGGGAAAAAAACAATACTAACAAACTTCCTCCAAATTACCTCCCATATAAGAAGAAAACCAGAACACTTCCAAAAATTTCTTCTTAAGGAGCTAGCAACATCAGGACAATTAGAAGGAGAAAGGCTAGTATTAAATAATAAAATTCCTAGCGGAAAGATAAATGATAAAATAGAAGCTTACATAAAAGAGTTTGTTTTATGCAAAGAGTGTGGAAAACCAGACACAGAACTAAAAAAAGAAGATAGATTATCTTTTGTCCACTGCCTGGCCTGCGGAGCAAAACATTCTGTAAGGTCAAAAATATAGCGTAATAAAGTTTATAAAACCCATAAACCTAACAAGTTTATCTAATTAAATTGGAGGAAAAAACAAAAAAATGGTTAACGGATACTGTGTAAAATGCAAAAAAAAAGGCGTTGAACTTAAAAACCCAGAGATTCACCAGACGGCTAAAGGTGGATTCATGGCAAAAGGAAAGTGTGGTACTTGCGGGACAACCGTGTGTGCTATGATGTCAAAGGACAATGCTGATAAGGCAATCAAAGCTGGTGCGAAAAAAGCTTTTTAATTTATTATTTTTAATTTAATTTTCTGTATAATGTAACCTAAAGGAAGTTGAGTGTTTAGGCCATGTACCATAGTCGCGAAGTTTTAAAAAACTTCTGAAGAAACCTTGGTGTCTTACAATGTTAGTAAACATAATAAAAACCTACAGAGACGTGGTTGCAATTTGTGATACAGAACTACTTGGAAAGATATTTGAAGAAGGAAAATTCCAATTAGATGTAAAAAATACTTTTTATGGTGGAGAGGAGACAAGTGAAGAGAAGGCCATAGAAATAATGAAAGACATGGTAATGGAAGATGCAACCTTTAATATAGTTGGAGAAAAATCCGTTCAAGCCGCAATAAAAGCTGGAATTGTAAATGAAAACGCAATAGGAAAAATTGCTGGAATACCCTTCACACTCATCCTAATCTAATTTATGAAAAAAACACCATTCAATTAAAGTTAGATACTTTTATAAAACACAATCTTTTTTAATTACAATGAAGAGCCAAAGACAACAAGAGCAAGAAGCACCAAAACCAACTCGTGTTAAACTTCCAAGAGGAGAGGAGGTTCTGGGAACAATAGAACAACGTCACGGAGGAAATAAAATGATGGTTACGTGCTTAGACGGAAAAACACGTAATTGTCGTGTACCTGGACGCCTAAAACGTGCTTTATGGTTAAGACCGGGAGACGTGGTTATAATACAACCATGGGAATTTGACAAAGACAAGGGAGATGTTATATTCAAATACAGAACCAACCAAATTGAATGGTTAAAAAAGAATGGTTATCTAAAAACAGAAAAGACAGAATTTTAAATGAAAATAAACTTCAAGGTAATTTTATTAATCCTCGTAATCTTATTATTTTTAGGAACCATAATACTCATAGCTTTTGGAAATCCACAGGCAAATGATATAATAAATAAAGTACCATAATTAATTTATACAATTAAAATGAAAAAACTAAATAAAGGGAAAGTGTGTGAGAGAAAACCGTAGGTTGTCTTCAAATGATAAAGCTTTTAGTTGATAAGCTTCCAAGAATAACAAAAAACAAGAAAAAACTTGAGAAGGCTCTTAATGTTAAAATAATAAACAGAGGTAAAGAAGTATTTTTGGATGGTTCTGGAGAAGACGAATACATAGCAGAAAAGGTAATTAACGCCCTAGATTTTGGATTTCCTTTCTCTACAGCACTTCTAATAAAAGAACAAGACAATCTCTTTGAGATTATTTCCATAAAAGCCCACACAAAAAGGAAAGATCTAGCTAGCATTCGTTCAAGAATAATAGGAAAAAATGGGAAAACCCTCTCAACACTAACACACCTAACAAAATGTAATTTTGAACTAAAAGATAATGAAGTTGGAATTATTGGGAACCCAGAACACATCTACAACGCTCAAGAAGCAATGATCCGTTTAATAAAAGGCTCAAAACAAGCCAATATCTATGCTTATCTTGAAAAACACCAGGTTCAGCCTGTTGAAGATTTGGGATTGAAAGAATAAACGTCCCGGGTAGGACTCGAACCTACGACTTCACGGTTAACAGCCGTGCGCTCTACCAACTGAGCTACCAGGACATAGAAGTCATAAATTAATTTTCCTTTTAAACCTTACCCTAGAAAGATTTTCTAATTACATCTGCCCGGTTTCAGTGAACCTTTTCATTGCCTTTTCAAGAATTATTTGGGGGGCAAACCCCTTTCTACTGCAAGCCTTGACAAACTCATCATATGTAGCTTGATCTACATTATAATCCAATTTTCTTTTCTTTGCTCCAGGTGGTGTTGCTGCCATAGCATATCTAGATAAAAACTATTTATAAACATTTAGAAATAAAAAATCTCCTTTTCAATAACCTTTTTATAATCTTCTTTCTTATCTTAAATATGGAATTAAGTAAAGCTATAAAAACAAGAAGATCGGTGAGAAAGTTCAGCCATAAAACCCCTAACTGGAGAGACATCCTGGAAGCAATAGATGCTGCAAGATTCGCCCCGATGGCAGGAGGGATATACACTTTAAAATTCATAGTAGTCTCAGATAGAAACTCTATTCAAAAACTAGCCTCCGCAGCACAGCAACCATTTGTAGGACAAGCGCAGTATGTTGTTGTGGTCTGTTCAAAAGCAATGAGAGCAATAGATACTTACGGAGAGCAGGCAGAGGACTGGGTTAAACAACAAGCCGGCGCAGGAATTCAAAACTTCTTATTAAAATTAACGGAAAAGGGCCTTTCAACCACTTGGGTGGGATACTTTGTAGAAAAGATAGTAAAGGTTATTTTAAACATCCCGGAAGATGTTAATGTTGAGGCAATGTTCCCAATAGGTTATGAAATTGAGAAACCAAAAACAAAAAAAGCCAAAATAAATTTAGATGGAATCCTCTATTTCGAAAAATACGATCATAAAAGAAAGATGAAAGACAAATATATTGATGTGTGAAAATGTATGAAGAAAATAAGAATACCGAAATAAAGAAACTTCCACAACCAATAAAGATAGAAGAGCCAAAACAAAAAACAAATTCTTACTCCTCGGGAGGCCAAATTCCCCAAGAAAAATCTGTTGTCCTTATGTATTTCCTTTCCGTAATAACCCTAGGAATATACGATGGAATATGGTATCTAAAAAAGTCTTACGAGTTTAACAACCTAGGAACATCGAAGAAACTAAGCAAAAAACTAGTGATGACATACATAATAATAGAAATCCTGTTAATTGTGACTGCAATAGTCTTGCCACTAACGGTATCTGAAGACATGGGAACTTTTAGACAAAATTTTACTGCGACCCAAACCACACTTCTAATATCTTTCGGAGTTCTTTTCCTTATAAGAATAATTTTAATTCTTTCTCTAGGCTTTGTGTCCAGAGCCATAATAAATGAAGCCATTGAAAAAAAGGGAGAAAAAGAGATATCAATTATTTTAACAATAGTATTCGGATTTTTATATATTCAATACGAAATCAATAGGATAATAGAAGATAAAGAAAGCCTCCCAAAAAAGGCCCCATGGATATGGTTAGGATTAATTGTTTTATTATTAATCTTGATAATTCTAGATATCACAACAAGCTTATTCAGCGGCATAATATAAAAAAGAAAAAAAACCCGGAGGAATAACCCTCCGAGCATTATAAAAATTATCTATAAACGTTAATCCCCAAATCAGACATCTCTCTTGAAACAGGCAAAGCTTTTTCTTCAACATCCCTACCCAAAACGTAGGGAGATTTTACCCCTGTCATTATAGTAATAACCCTAACTTTACCCATGAATTCTTTACTAATCCTGGCCCCAATAATTACCTGGGCATCAGGACTCAAGTTTTCTGAAACACATCTTCCAATTAAATCAAACTCTTCCAATTTCAAATCAGGACCACAAGTTACGTGTATTAAAGCTCCGGTAGCACCTTGATAATCCACGTCAAGTAGAGGATGAGTAAGGGCTTGCTTTACAGCTTCATTAACACGATCTTGGGTGTCTGCTTCTCCAATACCAATAACTGCTACTCCCCCATCTTTCATAATGGAAGAAACGTCTGCATAGTCTAGGTTAATTAAACTAGGTAATGTAATTGTTTCTACAATACCCTTAACCATAGTACTTACAAGTTCATTAGCAACAGCAAAAGCTTGTTCAATGGGCAATTGTCCAGCAATGTCTACAAGCCTATTATTATCAAGAACAATACAAGTATTTGATACCTCTCTTAACTCTTGTAATCCAAATTCGGCTTTATCAATTCTAGCCTTTTCAGATTCAAAAGGCATTGTAACCACCCCAATAACAACAGCACCTGTTTCTTTGGCAATTTGAGCAATAACGGGACTAGCACCAGTACCGGTTCCACCACCCATACCAGAAATAACAAACACCATGTCTGCCCCACTAACAGCCTTCTTTATATCAACCAAAGCCTCTTTAGCAGCCTCTCTTCCTCTTTGAGGAATTCCACCACATCCAAGACCCCTAGTTAGCTCCTTCCCTATCAAAAGCTTCTCATCAGCCTTTGTAACAGAAAGATGCAGCGCGTCAGTATTTGCAGCATAAATAGTAGCTCCATTAATCCCTTTATTGAAAAGCCACGTTACGGCATTACAACCACAACCGCCAACTCCTATAACCTTAATGTTGGCCTTTCCGGCTCTCAACTCATCAAAATTAATACTGTGGGTGTCTGCTCTTTCAATCGCTTCTTTTGCAAAATCTAAAACCATTTTTCTTTATTTTTTACCTCCTTACATCTCTATAAAAGGTCCTTTTTACAAAGGTTTATATAGCTGGCACTGTTCCAACTAAAGTAAGAAAGAGGGCAAAACCACCTCACATGCATGTAAGATAAATACTAATTGACGGCAATCAATTAATATTATGAAAAAAATAACACCTTCTTCTATTTAAACATTTTTGTGTTTGAATAGGTGGTTTTATTTGAATCTCCCAATTTCTCTTAAAACATAATTCTTAAAACTAGACTTATCTGTCCAATCAAAATTAACACTTTTCTCCTTAATTGTAAGTATTCCAACAAGCCCACTAGAAACAATTTTTCTAGGATTAGCCAAACCAGTTTGTGAATCACAAGCACATGATCGTCCCTTATAAACTTCAATAATAGTCTTCTCAGCATCATAATTTATTTTAAGGTGAGGTTGTTTATCTGATGCAACTATTTCAAGATATTTCCAACAAACATTCATAATTCCTGTATCAAACTGTCTCATAAAAATTAAAGAAAACCATCATTTATAAAAATTTATATACTCTTCTCCAACCCCCAAATATTATCCCAAGATTTCTTCAAGTTTTCATTACTTTTTTTTATAACTATTTTCAAAAAATCATCTCCAACAAGAATCTTTCCATTTGATATAATTGGAAACTCTAATTTCTCCGTGCTCATAAGCTCACAAACAAACCCTTCTTTACTAGAAATTATCCCGCTTCTCTTCCACCCAGCCGATTGTGCTTTTTTAAGAAGTTTTTGCGCATCATTTAAAGTCTTACACGCAACATGAAGAATGCATGGTTCTTGTTTAAACCTCACATCTCCTTTCTTTATCCTTCCTAATTCTTTTTTTAACTCTTTAAGAGTTATTTTATCATGACTAACAAAATAAAAAAGACCAGGACCTTTCTTATCCTCGTCTTCAATCAAAACAACTCTCCCAGAACAAGAAGAAGTTGTATAATACTCTTCTTTTGAATTAATACTCTCACATAAAGCCCTTATCTTATAATCCCAATACTCCTTTGGATTGGCCACGCTTGGACGATTCAATGCAAATCTCTGATTTGCTTTGGAAGATTTATCTTCTTTAGAAAGAGCCCTTTGCTTAAGTTTTTCAAAGTTTAACATTTTTTAAATCCTCAATATTACTCAGACCAATTATTCCTATTTTCATTTTATTTCTTACCATTATAGGCACACAACACCACATCATCATCTTTAATTCCACGAAAATATTTACATATTGAAGTATTTTTAACAGCACACTTATGGATATTTTTTTCTTCAGCCTCATTCCACGGACATTTATCTTGTTTCCAACCCAAATTTTGTTTGGGGATTAAATCAATATCTAAATTTGCCCCATCAAGTTCTATAATTTTTTCTTTTTTAACTTTCATCTTAAGATATTTTCCTTAAACTTTTCATAGTCTTCTTTTTTAACCATGGCAGCGGCGGCATTAAAATGCCCCCCTCCTGTTGAACCATCAAGACCAGCAATTCCTTTTTTTACCAAAAGATTCATATCTTCTTCATCTCCCTGATTTCTAAAATTTAATCTTACAAACCCCTTACTCCGTTCATAAGCAATACAATAGATATCTTTATTCTTTTTAGAGATTGCAGTTATCACAGCGCTAGTAACATTAAAACGTGGCTTCTTACAAAAAAAGAAATGTAATCTTTTTTCAGAATAAAACTCTGCTTCTTTTTCATACTTAAAAAATAACTTCTCAAACTCCCCATTAACAACACTATAACTCTTCCTTAAAGAATCAAAGTCCTTCTTTCTTATTAAATTATAAACCCTTGAAAAATCGTCATCATACTTCAAAGCATAATCTATAGTTATTGCCATCTTCCCTGGTTCAGAATTAATCGGATCCCCTTCTCCTATTCCGGAATATTTTCCCTTAAGATAATCCATGTGCTTTTTATTTTTGAAAGAAAATTCTGATACAAGAGTTGCATCCAAAAGCCATTCCCATCCTTCTGTATTGAAAAAATCTCTCCCGTATTCATACATCACAAAACCTATACAATCATTTGAAATAGTTTTGATAATATTCTTTTTATTTTTCAATTCAGAATTAGCAGGGTGGTGATCAATCAATAGTGAATCAAACTCTCTTCTAAATTTATCAAATTCATCTATAAAATTATCAGCATTAATATCAGTAAGAAAGACTTTTGTAATTTTTTTATCTCTCAAATCCTTAATCGGTTTATCAAACATTCCTTTTTGATAATTTATAAAATCAAGGAACTCCACTTTGTGCCCCCTACTCTCTAGTATTTTTTCCAAAAAAAGAGCCGAAGAAATACCATCTAAATCAATATGTGTTAAAATAGCAATTTTGTCCTCTGGCTTTATTCTTTCCAAAAAATCAACAAACACCTGTTTACTTCCAATAAAATAATCCACTCCAACCATTTTTACTCCTTCTCCAAAACCTTCGCATTTATTCCCTGTTCCCTACATAGCTCTACAAACTCCTTGGCATCTTCCTCACTACCAATTATACTTCCCCAGTGCATGGGAATTGCTAAATCTGGTTTAATTAACTTGGCGGCCTCGACAGCCTCCTCAACACTCATTGTAAACCTACCCCCAACAGGAAGCAAGGCAATAAACTCCTTTCCCTCTTGCTTATGCCCTGTGAGCTTTTGCATCTCCGGAATAATATCAGTATCCCCTGCATGATATATCAAAACTCCCTCCATTTTTATCAAATAACCAACCCAACCCTCCTCTTTTGTATGAAAGTGTTTGTCAATGTTATAGGCAGGAGTAGCACTTATCCTCACATCACCAAAAGTCATCTCCTGTCCAGGTTCTATAATTTCCATCTTTATTGGAATATCAAAACGAGTAATCTTACTCTGGCAATCAGCAGTCATAACTATTCTTGTTCCTTCCTTAACTACCTTCTTTAAATCATCAACACTACAATGATCGTAATGACTATGAGTTAGAAGAATAAGGTCTGCCGGTTCCAACCCTTCTTTTATATTATAGGGATCAATGTAAATAACTCTAGAATTCTTAATCATAAATCCATCATGCCCTAACCATTTTATTTCTATATCATTTATTTTCATCTTAAGATTCCTAATATATTTTCTTTCACTATTAAATTATAATCCTTTTTTGATGCATCAAGACTATCAAGCATGGCTAAAGAAACTCTAGGATCCCCAAAGGGATAATCACTCCCAAAAATGATTTTCTCTGCTCCAAATTTTTTATAAATCTTCTTCAAAATAACAGCATATTGTATTCCTGAAATCTCAAAATAAACATTATCTGTAAATTCATAATCATCCAACTTAAAAAAAGTCTTAGTCACAGAGCCTGAATGCACGGCTATAACAGGAATTTTAACTTTTTTTGCCAAATTAGAGATTCTTGCCAGATTAGAATAGTCCTTATTTTCATTAGTATGCACAAATACAGGAAGCCCAATTTTATTAACAAAATCAATAACCCTTTGATCATCAATATTAACCTGGCCTATATCTGGATGAAATTTAATGGCCTTATACCTCTTATCAATTTCTTCAGGCAAATCAAAAACATTAAACCAATAGATTGGAATTACTTTATTATTCTTTTCAGCCTCTTCCAACACAGAATTATTATCTGGAGTAGATTTATTTGTAAAATTAGCCGGCAACCCAATAGGAACAAGACAAAATTTCCCTACCCCAACTTTCTCAGCTATTTCTTGATATTCAGCAAAACTCCCCCATTCTTTATCTTTAGAAGGAATCCCTCCCAGATGCAAATGCGCATCAATAAATTTTTCCATAAAAACTAGTAATTCCTCTTGTTTTTAAGGGTTTCTAATAAAAACTACAGAAAACTATATTAAACCTACTAGACTCAAAAAGAAAATGGGTGATTTTTACATAAGACTCTCTGCTCCAGGAGTTTATATTCCTTCGAGAGGAGAAAATGATATTAATGTAATCACTAATGCAGATCTTGAAAGGATAGTAAATACAAGTGATGAATGGATAACAACAAGAACTGGTATTAAAGAAAGAAGAATTTCTCATGACCTGGGTGTTCACAAAATAGCAGTCTTAGCAGCAAAAGATGTATTAGAAAAAATACACCTTGATCCTACAGAAATAGATGAAATAAATTTTGCTACAAATAGGCACTACAAAGAACAGGAATTTAGAAATCTCGCAGCTTATGTTGCTATAAATATTGGAGCAAGAACAGAAAACATTGCTCTTGAAGATTCAGCTGCAGGATGCACTGGGTTAATTTATGCAATAAGAAAAGCATACAATACTTTAAAAGTGGAGGAAGATAAAAAAAATATCCTTGTTATTGGAGCTGAAAATCTTCCAGACATGACAGATTATTCTGATAGAAACACCTGTATATTATTTGGAGCTGGTGCTTGTGCTTATCTTTTAAAAAGAGTTGAAGGAAAAAAAGAAGGGATTATTAAATGTACTGTTGGGGGGAAACCAGACAAAGGAGATAAAGACTGGCCAGATGGTTTTTTAGGATTAAAATATAAAAATGGACTAAAAATCCGCCCTTCAAAAGATCCTAACAAAAAATTTGAAACTTACCCAAAAAAACAAAACTATCTTATTATGAAAGGAAAAGAAATTATGAAATTTGCTCCTAGAGCAATGATGCTGGCAGTTCATAAAGTTCTTGAAGGAACTCCCTATTCTATTGAAAATGTAAATGTGATAATTCCCCACGGGGCAAATGCAAGAATAACAAACAATGCAGAAAAAGATGCTAGAAAAAAAGGATTTAGTGGAACTGTTTTTACTAATTTAGACAAATATGGAAATACTTCTACTGCCTCAGTTGGAATAGCAGAAGCAGAAGCAAGAGAAAAAAGAGTAACAGAAACTAGTGAAAGAAAAATAATAGAACCTGGAGACCTTGTTATTGATGTTGCTTTTGGAGCAGGCCTTACATGGGGAGCAATTTTAAAAAGAGCATCATAACTAAATCCTCCTAAAAAATCCACCCTTAACATATTTTTCTAAAGCAGACTTCATATCTTTTCTTAAAACAGTTTCATCAATTGCTCTCCTGCCATTGGGTAAAGTTATTTCCTTGAGTACATCAGATGCAATAGCATAATCCTCAAGCTTTCCCCCACCCTTAGAAACTACTTTAGGACCTGCAAAAGAAAAAATATTTCCAGCACCATATTTTTCAGCAAGAATAACATCTCCCTGAGTTGCATTGCTTCCTAAAATACCTGCTGTACAAGGAGAAACTAAAATAGAATAAAAAGGCCTATTATTTCTTTTCAAATCATATGCAACAGCTACATTCTTCTCCATTTGTTTTAAACCAAGAGTTCCCTCAGCCATCCTCACCCCCCCAGAACTAAAAACCCCCACCAACGGAACTTTATACTTTTTGGCTTGCTGAGCTGCCCGATTAAATTCCTCCCCTTCCACAATACCCAAAGTTCCCCCCATAAAATCAAAAGCAAGCAAATAAAGCATTATATCTTTCCCACCAACACTTACTTTCCCAGTAATTGCAGCAGATTCCAAACCAGTTTTTTGTCTGGCTTTCTCTAAAGAAGCTAAATAACTCAAAGTATAATAACCTGTTCGTTTAAAATCTTCAAATTTCAACCCATCAAATTGTTCAAAAGAACCATTATCAGTTAAAATCCTAATCCACTCTTTATAAAAAAGTCTTTCTCCCCACCCACAATTTGGACAACTTTTATGATTATCTTCATATGTTTTTTCAGTTAAAACCCACCCACACTTCTCACTCCTATAATCTAGTTCATCATTAACAGGAACATAAAATATTTTACCCTGACACTTTATACCATCTTTACCTTTTTTAATCCCCCATTTTTTCCTTATTTCTTCATCAAAATGTTCAGTTATAGAAACCAATTCATGTGACGCGCCATTATTTTTCATTCTTGGAGTTTTCTCTGAAATGGGAAGGGGGATATAAACACTTGCGCCAGGTTTTTTAGCTAACCCAAGTTTATCCCAAAGCCCTTTTGTTTCTCCATAACGAAGTGCTTTTTTTATTCTCTGGTCTCTTAATTTTTTAACCCCAGAAACCCCCCTCCCTAATTCACCAAATGCTTTATCTAAAGCATCAACAATACATTTTATTGTAACCCTATATCCATTACTTTTTTCAAGATGTGCCCCCCCTGAAAACTCAGAAACAATATGATCCACAACCCCTAATTCCAACATATCATAAGCCATTGGTTTAAGCAACTCAAGTACTTTTGCAATTCTATCCTGATCATCTTCAGGATATTTAAGAATAGTTGCTGCATGTTGTGCTGCAATAACCGCATAATCAGCATTTTCTAAAATTAAATTTTTATCAGCAATCTGTCCCTGCAATGCTCCCCCACTTCCCCCTTCCCCCAAAATTATAGACACTATTTGTGTTTCTAAAGAAAGTAATTTTCTAATATTTTCTGAAATCAACCAAGATTGACCCTTAAGGGCAGCAGCATTATTTGCCCCCCCACCAAAAGTATTAACTAAAAGCAAAAGTTTTTTCTTTTCTTTTTCTGCCTTATCATAAAGTTGATTTGCAAAAACAAGACCTTCAGGAGAAACATAGCCATGATTTACTTTAACCAAATCCTCTAAACCAGTACCTTTTGGTTTCATCTGACCAACAAAAACAATGGGCTCATACTGTTTTTCATCCCACAAATATAATCCCTCCCCCCCAATAACCCCCATTTTAAACATCTTTACCTCTAAATCATCATCTTGTCCAATAAGATTCCCAACTAAATCTGTAGAATATTTAACCGCACTTAAAAAAGAATTCACAACATCATCAGCCTGAATTCTATCTGGATGCCTAAGTATCTCTAAAATTTCAGCACGACCCAGTTTCTTCTCCTCAACTTTTTTCCCATCTGCCATTTTCAATAAAACTAACAACAAAAACAA
>JAHIVR010000095.1 GCA_018816625.1 Nanobdellota archaeon
CTTTTTTGAAATTAACTATTTGTTTTTCTTCCATTTTAATCAAATCCTTTCATTATTGAAATGTTTGAAAATTTATTTTCTTCCATTTTATTTTTTTGTTTTATTTTTCTTATTGATTTTATTTTTTTCAACAGCCTTTATTACTATATGTGTTCTTTTTTTTCTAAATCTACCAAACCTTCCGTATGGTCTTGAACCCATGTTTGCAACAGCCTCTACTATTATTGGATTTTCTATGTCTGCCGAATTTGAAGCAAGACTCTTTAACAAAACTATGAAATTCTTTACAACTTTTTGGGGATAGGCTCCAGACATTATTTTTCCCTTCCTGTGGGGGATTTCCCCTTTCATTGGAACGGATTTTTTGAAGATAATAACTTGTTCTAAATCTCTTATAGCATCACTAATCTTCTTCCCAACTATGAACTTACAAACAGCAACCGACTTTTTTGTTGAAATTGGGATGTCCTTTGCCCTTACAATCGCTTCTTCCTTTCTTTTCTTACTTTTTTCTTTTTTTATTATTGGATTTTTTTTAACCTCTTCACTTTTTTGGATGGAATTTTCTTCTTCAGGTTTTTTTTCAGGAGCCTTAACTTTTGGAGTATCTATTATTTGTTTTTTTTGAGCCACTTCTATATGTTGTTTCTTTGCTTCTGCTTTAGTTGTTGGTTTTTCTGTATTTGTCATTTTTATTTTTTAGACTTGTGTTTACTTCCTTTTGTAGCTCCGACTCCTGCGCTTCCATGCTGAACTCTTCTTCTCGAAGGAGCAAATTCTCCAAGTTTATGTCCTAGCATCTCAAGAGTAATATCTACAGGAACAAATGCGTGCCCATCATATACGGATATCTTCATTCCAACCATTGCAGGAACAACAACCAAATCCCGATAATGGGTCCTTATCTTCTTCCCTTTTTCAAATTTATCCTTAATTCGGCTTACAAAATCTTCAAGAACCTGGAAATTTCTCAATACAGTCCTTCTCTTTCTTGATTGAAGGTATTTTGCAAACTCTCGCACTTCCAATTCCTGAAGTTCTTTCAGAGTCTTTCCCCTGTATGTTAGTTCTTTCTTCTTTGTTATCATTTTATTTTATCTCACAATTGGCTATGCTGGAACGATTGTTTATTTGGTTATTCATTTTCTCTTACCAGTTCTTCTAGGCCTTAATAATCCTACTTTTCTTCCTGGAGGAGCATTTCTCTTGGCAATCTTGCTCTTTGGATTCTTTCCCCTTCCAGAACCAAATGGATGGTCGATGGCATTCATCTTAACTGCGGAGGTTCTTGGCCATAATTTACTTTTCGATTTTTTGATATGATATTTCTTTCCTGCTTTCAAGATTGGTTTGTCTGTTCTTCCGGCCCCAGCAGCAACCCCAATCGTAACTCTACAATCCGGATTAAATGATTTTTCTTTCTTAGAGGGAAGGATAACAAATGTCTGATTACCAACAACCCTGCTTATTACTGCAGAATTACCCCCCCCTTTAACAAACCTCCCTCCATCTCCCGGTCTTGATTCGATATTGTATACTTCTGTCTTTACCGGAACATCCTTTATTCTAAGTATGTTTCCAGGTTTTATTTCTTTTCCCCCAAACATTATCTTTTGTTCCTCTAACATTCCCTTAAAAGCAGGAATATAGAATGTCCCTTTGCTATAACTTATCTTTGCTAACGGACTTGAGTGTGCAGCAGAATTAAAGAGTTTTATTACTTTCCCTTCTCCTTCAAGAGTTTTTGGGTACTTTAACCTGTACCTAAAGGCCCTTTTGCTAACTCTATAAGTTGAGCTTCCGTGCCCCCTAGCCTGCTGAATTATTCTCTTTCCCATTTTTATTTGTCTCTCGAGGGAAACATGAAAATTTTATATTTGATTTTTCCCATTATATTATTCCTAATTTTGTAGCAATATCAATTGCTAAAAATTCTGGTTTAAGTTTAACATAAGCATATTTATTATTCCCCTTTATCCTAGTTCTAACACTAGAAACCTTTACTTCAAAGATTTCTTCTACTTCTTTCTTAATCTCCTCTTTTGTCATATTCTTTTCAGTTTTGAAAGACAAAACATTTTGAGCCTCAATCATCATTACAGCCTTTTCTGTTACCATTGGTTTCATTTGAAATTTCTCCTTTCTTTATTTCGAATGAATGAAAATTTTATATTTACTTTCATTTTTGTTTTTCTCCCATATCTTTTATAGCTTCTTCAGTATATATTGTAAGTCTTCCCAATCCCCCTTCGGCCAGATCCATTATTCCAAGCCTCTCAATAGGAACAATTTCAAAATTTCCTGTTTTGATTTTCTCTTTATTTCCAACAACCATTAATAATCCGGCATTGGTTTTGTATTTTCTTCCCCTCATTTTTCCTTTTCCAGCCCTCTGGGTTTTCTTCCTTATTGCAATTCCAAACAGCTTTTCTCCCAAAATATTTCTTATTGAGCTTAATAGATCCTTTGCCTTAAGATTTAAGATATTAGATTCTACTATGAATGGAACTTCTTTTATTTTTTCATTCTTTAAAGTTTTATATTTATTTTTTAAGTATTTTTCTGAGGCTGTAGCACTTATTGCACTTGAGAAAGCCATTGCCAATTCTTTTTTATTCAATCTCTTAACATTTATCATGGAGATGGTCTTTGGAGGATGCGCTCTTCTTCCACCTTTGGTGCTTGAAACTTCTGCCCCCTCCCAGTTAAATTGAGTTCCTCTCCTAGACATAACTTTCCTCGGTATTCTAGACATCCCTCTCCCGTAATGTGTTTGCCACACATGTCTTCTATGTCTCATTTTTCCACTAGCCGAGTGCTGTTTTCCCGCCACCAGAGACGGACTATAGGGTTGATTCTTTTTTTTGACCTCAAGAACTTTGAAGACTATGTCTTCTCTTATTTTTGTTGAAAAGGATTTCGGAAGATCTATCTTCCCTTTTTCTTTTCCGTTTGTATCTAAAAGCACTGCTTTCATTTTAAAGAATTCCATTTTTTATTTGAAATGATTGAAAATCTTTGATTTGATGTCATTTTGATAGTCCCAAGAACTCGTATTTCTTTTTATTTTGTTGTTTTGTTTCTCTTAAAGGAGCGGTAATTATAAGTTGCCTTTTTGCAGAACCCTGAACAGAACCCTGAACAATAATATAATTTGTTTTAACATCTCCATAATTTTTAAGAGATTTTATTGGTTTCTCGTTTGAGCTAGCCATTTCAATTATCTTAGAGTTATAAGCCGCTCTTGTAAACATCCCCAATTGGCCGGCCATAGGCACTCTAAAAGTAACTCTTGCTGGGTGCCAAGGACCTATGCTTCCAACCTTCCTTAGACCTTTTTCAGCTTTATGGCTTCTCAGTTTAATTCCAAATCTCTTAACAGGTCCAGAAAATCCTTTTCCTTTTGTCAATCCTCTTGCATCTATTAATTGCCCTTTTTCAAAAGCCTCAGAAGCCAATATCTCTTTACCGATATGTTCTTTGACAAAAATTATTTTTTCCTCAACACTTCCTTTGATTCCAACCTCAGCAAGATCTGGCCTCTTTTTTAGACCGGTTTTTTTTACAATAGAGTATACAATAACTCTCACATCATCATAGTCTTTAATGTCCTCTATTTTCTTTCCCTCTTTCTTTGGCAATTTAATCTTCCTTTTTAACTCCTTTTCAAGGTTGTTTGCCAAAATTTCAGTCATAACCTTTCTATTTTTGTAAAATCTAACTGAGAAAATTTTTACTGGGGGACATTCTAAAATTGTTACTGGAACAGATATTTTTTTATCTTTTGTCATAGAATTAGGAGTAGAATCTTTAACTATTGCCGAGGCCATTCCAGCCTTATAACAAATAAAACCCTTTAATGGCTTAAAACCACTTATAGCTTCCCAGTTAACACTAGGTAAGAATTTAGAAGCCTTCTTTCTGGGCCAAAACTGTAAACTCCCTTTTCTTGGAGATTTTGTTGTTGTCATTTCTAATTGTAGCGGAAATCATTTTATTCCTACCCTGGATGAAATACATAGAAAAAATCGGTTTATAAAGGTTACTAAGCCTCAAAAGTAGTTTCTTTTTGGGTAGTTTGGCCATCAGCATCAATGTGCCTTATTAACTTGCCCTTCCTCTTAGAAAGCTCCCTTATCTTGGCATAATCTTTCTCGCCCTGGGGCATAATGATGCTGCCTATTATCACCGAATGCTTTATGCTGGCCTTCTTAACCTCTGGCAAGTCCCAGAATAAGTCTTCTTTTATTTTAGAACAGTATTTCTCATCTGCCTCCAATTGACAGAATTTATCATCTATTTTCCTCTCATCTTTGCCGGGTTTTGGTAACTTTTTTTTCATCTTAACTCTAAAATCCTCTCCTTCAATATCTAATAAAGAGAAATAAGAGGCTTTTTCAAGTTCAAGGGTCTGCGCAGGTTTTAAATCTTGGACAGGAATTTGGTTTTCATAATAAAGGCCTCCTTTTTTTGACTCGGCATTGCACTGTATCCCTTTTTTTGACATGTCTTCAGAGATATCTTTTTTGCTTAGGACTATTCCAGAGACTCTTGCCTCACCAAAACCGGCTGCTATTTCAACTAAATCGTTAGCAAACTCAAAACTTGATTTGACTTTTATTTTTTTTGTCTTTGTAAAACCCAAAAAAAACCTTCCCTTATATTCCCCTTTACCGAATCTAGTGAACTGCCTATGGGTAGATTCATCAACTTTTTTTTCAAAAACTTTTCTTATAAAATTCATATTACCTCTTCGTAATTTTGGCTTATAAATTTTTGCTTATGGAAATTTTTGTCTTCAACAAGGTTTATAAATTTCAATCACTTCTTTTTGAACATGGTGGTAGATGATGCTTTTTTTAAAAGAGTCTTGAGTGTACTGATTCTCATAGTTCTCCTTATATTATCTTTTTTCATCCTAAAACCAATTTTATTATCTGTTGCGCTTGGTTTTATACTTGCTTTCATTTTTGCACCTGTTTACAGAATTTTGTTTAAAGCAACCAAATCATCTAATCTATCAGCATCCTTAGTCTGCTTTATTTTAATTATAACCATAATCTTGCCGGTATGGTTTTTCACTCCAATGGTCATAGATCAGGGTCTTAAGGTGTATCAATCTGTACAAGAAACAGATTTTGTGACTCCTCTCCAAACAATTTTTCCATCATTATTTGCTTCAGAACAATTCTCACAAGAAGTAGGGGGGATGTTGCGTTCTTTTACCTCTAAGATTGCCAATTATGCCCTTAATTATATGGGAGATTTTCTATTAAAATTTCCAACACTCATGTTGCATTTTTTAGTTGTACTCTTTACTTTTTTCTTTGTTTTGAAAGATAAAGAGGAGATAAGGAAATATGTGGGAAGTCTCCTTCCATTCTCTGAAGTTGTTCAAAAAAGATTTTTTGATTCCTCCAGGGCCATAACAGGTTCAGTTCTTTATGGACAAGTGGTTTTGGGTATAATCCAGGGAGTTATTGTGGGGATAGGTTTCTTTATATTTGGAGTTCCTAATGCCTTCCTCCTATCCATTTTAGCAATACTTTTAGGAATAATCCCTATAATTGGCCCCATGTTTGTCTGGGTACCGGTGTTAATATACATGCTTGTACAAGGAGATCCAACAGTTTCCATAGTTGGTATTTTAATCTTTGGAATAATAGGATCTAATATCGATACTTTCTTAAGACCGATAATAGTTTCAAAAGCCTCAAACATACATTCTGGAGTGATTCTTATAGGGATGATTGGTGGTCTTTTCTTCTTCGGAGTTATCGGTCTTCTTCTTGGGCCCTTGGTTTTGGCCTATCTTCTTATTGTTTTAGATATATACCGAGACACATTTGGTCCAAAAACAATAGTAAAGAAATGATGGGAAGAAAATGGAATTAAAGATAAAATTTATGAAATGGTCTACAGGAATGTATGGGGCAATGCTAAATAGAAAAACAGCAAAGAAAATTGGATTGCACCCAAAAGATAGGATTAATATAAGAACTATTTCAAGAAAACCAAAAGAAGTTTTTACTTTTGTAAACACAATAGATCATCTTGTTAAATCAAATGAGATTATTATTTCTTCAGAAACTAAAGAAAGATTTGGTCTTAAAAACGGACAGATGGTTGAGGTTAATCTTGCTAAAGTTTCTCCTAGTATAAATTTGATTAAGAAAAAACTGGATGGAAAAATTTTATCTCAAAAAGAGATAAAAGAGATAATTGCTAACGTTGTGGATAACTCTTTATCGGAAGCAGAAATAGCTCTTTTTGTTTCAGCGATGTATGAAAAAGGTATGAATTTTAAAGAAACCATATCTCTTATCAAAGCAATTTTAGAAACTGGGAATACTTTTAGTTTAAATAGCAAATTTGTGGCAGATAAACACTCCATAGGAGGAATTCCGGGCAATAGAACAACTCCAATAGTAGTTCCTATTTGCGCCGTAGCAGGTCTGGTAATGCCAAAAAATTCCTCAAGAGCAATAACTAGTGCTACTGGAACAGCAGACGTTATAGAAGCTATTGCTAGAGTAGAGTTTTCAATAAAAGAGTTAAAAAAAATTCTTAAAAAAACAAATGCTTTCATGGTCTGGGGAGGAGCCTTGGGAGTTGTTCCAGCCGATTCTAAAATAATACAGATAGAGAAGTCATTAAAGATAGATCCAGAAGCCCAACTACTGGCTTCCATAATGGCAAAGAAGCTTGCAGTTGATAGTAAATACATTGTAATCGATATCCCTTACGGAAAAAATGCCAAGGTAGATAGGAAAAAAGCACTTCATTTAAAAAAGAAGTTTGAAAGTGTTGGAAGATATTTTAATAGGAAATTGGAAGTTGTTTTAACAGATGGAAATAAACCAATAGGGAGAGGAATTGGGCCCATTCCAGAGTTAAGAGACATAATCTCTGTTCTCGATCCATCAAAAAAAGGTCCAAAAGACTTAGAAGAAAAATCTCTTATGCTGGCCGGGAGGCTTTTAGAAATGTCTGGAAAAGTTAAAAAAGGGAAGGGAATCGCAAGGGCAACATATATTCTTAACTCGGGATTGGCATTCAAAAAATTCAAAGAAATAATAAATGCCCAAGGGGGTTCTCTTTCTAAGATAAAACCTTCAAAATTTGAAAAGAAGATTATTGCAAAGAAATCTGGTAGAGTAGTGGAAATAATAAATAGGAAAATAAATAATCTAGCCAAAATAGCTGGCTCTCCTATTGACAAGGCTGCAGGGCTCTACCTTCATAAAAATGTTGGAGAAAGGGTGGAAAAAGGGAAACCAATTATAACTATTTATGCAGAGTCTAAATCAAGACTCAACCAGGCAATAAA
>JAHIVR010000096.1 GCA_018816625.1 Nanobdellota archaeon
CAGCTACGATGAGTATTCATAAAATGTGGATAGTTAATCCTATGGCTAATGTTGATACTAAGGAGTTAGTAGTTAGACCATTCGGGATTGTTTATTCTCCAGATCCGTCAGGGGTGAGAGAAGTGCAATTTAGCGACATTAAAGCAAGTGCATACAAAGAAGAAGATTTGTTAAAGAGTGATATGAGGTATGCTTCTGGTGTTGATGATTTTTCAATGGGAGCTGGCGCAGACGTTGGAAGCGCTACGGCTGTTAGACATTTGAGAGAATCAACGCTGGAAAGAGTTAGGTTATTTATAAATCATTTAGGTGAAGGATATTCTGTTTTGATGAGATATTGGATGAGTATGCATAGGCAGTTTTTCACTAAGGATATGACAATAAGAATTATTGGGGAAGACGGAAATGAAATGTTTCCTTTGATAGAGAAAGACGACTTGCAAGGAGAGTTTGATTTTATAGCCGCTGTTCTTCCTGCGATAGCTGGTAAGAATGATATTGACAAAAAACAGGGAATGGATTTATTCCAGTTACTTGTTAATTTACCATTTGTTGATCCGCAAAAACTTACATCGAAAGTTTTACGTAGTTGGAATTGGAGTTTAGAGTCGTTGAAGAAGAAAGAGGAAGAGGGAATGCCAGGAGCTCCAGGGATGCCAGGGGCAGAAGGTATGCCACCAGAAATGGCTGCTATGATGGGACAACAACAAGAGGGCGCTCCAATGATGGAAGAAGGCGCTTCTGGTCCACCTAATATTGGAAGCGGTGATATACCACCAGGCGTTATTCAACAGGCATTAGCGTTGCTTGGGGAAAGGGGCGGTGAAGCGCCACCAGCATTCGGTGAAGCTGGAATGCCTATAAACTTATTGAAAGCTGGGGTTATGCCACCAACGGCTCCTGGGATAGGAGGAACGACAAATCCAAGAGGATTAAATAGGGGTGGGGCCGTGAACACGCAGATTCCAATGAAAGCTGGAAATGGGCCAGAAGCTCAACTCTTAAATCAAGCTGCTAATTTACAAAGATAATTAATTTAACAATAAAAACATGTCAGAAGAAAAAAATGGTTGGGCTAAGAATATCCTTTCGAGGATCGGTAAAAGCCCCGTAACAAAGGTCGGTGAAAAGATTGGAGCTCCAATAAGAAAATCAATAAAGGGGTTCTTTAAGAAGAGACAAGAAGAAAAGTATAAAGCTAAAATAATTAATAAAGACAAATTGGAAAAAGCAAAAAAAGCATATTTGGACAAATATGGAAAACCATATGTTACCAACGAGGCTACTGCAGATGAAACAAATAAATTAAAAGAATTTTTTAATTAATTTAATAAAAAATATATGAAGAAAAAAGAAATTAAAAAAAAAGAGGTCAAAGAAGAAAAAGTATTCGCGCCTTGGAATGAAATGAGCGATAAGGAAATGGAAGTATTGTTTTTAGAACTTTCTAATTTGCCTTATTGGCAAGCGGTGCTCAAGTTCAATAGAATGCAACATGAGAATATTATAGCAGTGTTAGCTTCTGTCGATATGTTTAAGAATCCTACACAAGCTGCTAGGGCTCAGGGAACAGATGTCGGGCTTTTTACCATGGAAGCGAAAGTTAATAATCTTGTAGGTCAAAGTCAGGAAGTTGCGTAAGTATTGGTACTCGTGATATTCTTAAAATAGATAAATAATTAATTAAGATAAAAAATATGAAGATACCAAAAAGTCCAATGCCTCAAAAGGAAAAAATCATGAAAAAGATAAAGAAGGTCTTGGAAAAAAAGGAAGAAACAGGTTCAAAGGTCGACCTAGAAAAATTGGCTACTGAATTATCAGAAAGAAGAGAAGCCTCTCTTCAGGAAGAAGTGGAGGAAAGTGAAAAGTAAATTAGTAAATTTTAATAATTAATATGAAGAAATCATGAGTGAAGAAAAAAAATATAAAGAAAAATACGAAAAACTTAAAAAAGAGTTTGGAGAGAGGGGAAATTTTATTGAAGAAATTGCTCCATTAATGGAAAAGCTTAAAGGAAATGATGAAATTGTAAAAGCTATTTTAAATGATAAAATAACTTCTGTCGATGGAAAAGTTTCTATTAAAGTAAATTGGTAAATTTTAATAATTAATATGAAGAAATCATGAGTGAAGAAAAAAACCCTGAGTCCGTAGAAAATACGGGTAGCTCAGCAGACGATTTAATCAAAGATCCTAATCTAGATCCCAACGATATGGGAGAAGGGGCAGGGGAGTCTAAAGAGGAAATCGACTTAGAAAAATACGTAGAGAAAGAACAATATGAAGAACTGGAAAAGAAACTTGGTACCCAAGGTGACGAATTGGGGGAGTATAGAAGTTTTATTAAAGACATTACTCCTTTGATGGAAAAACTTGAAGGTAAAGAC
>JAHIVR010000013.1 GCA_018816625.1 Nanobdellota archaeon
AATAAAGATTGGAGAAAAAGATTATAGAGTTTATTTGAAGAAGCAGGCTAGAGAAGGCAAGGCTAATGTTGAACTCTTGAAGGAGTTAAAAAAATATTTAAAGAGGGATGTCAGGATAAGATCTGGACTTAGTTCAAGAAATAAAAGAGTAGAAATAATATGAAATACGAATATGCTCCAGATTTGCAGAGGAAGGCAGAGAGAATATGCAAACTTTTATTTCCCCATGTACAAATAGAAAGGATAAAGTGTTTGAGAAGCTATGGCACTTCAACAAGGGGGACTATTGCTAGATGTCATGCTCTTGGGAAGTTGATGCAGAAGGCGATGGGGACCAGGGCTTTTTATGCTCTTGAATTTTTATCTGAGAGGTTTGATAGGCTAGAGGAGGAAGAACAGATGAAGGTTATAATTCATGAGCTTATGCACATTCCTTTTACTTTTGGAGGGGGTTTTAAACATCACGATCATGTTACAAATAAAAATGTTAATAGCTATTATGTTCAGTATAAAAAATTAGAGAAACAAGATGAAGATAAAAAAGATTGGTTTGGATTATGATTAATCTTTTAAATGCTGGTTAAATTATTTTTTTATGTTTGGAATTTTAGATAGATATTATGTTGGAAGGAAGAAGGGAGTGATTGGTGAGGATATTGATTGGAGTGCCAGGATTAACGATTCAGGTACTTCAAATGATTCTTGGTATTGCTTTGTCCCAAAATTAGTAATGAAAAATGGTTTTGTTTGGAGGGGGCTAGTTCCTCATGAAGGAAGAGTTGTTGTGTATACTACTTCCTACATTAATTTGATTGTTCCGAATGCAGTTAAAACTAGGGATAATTTAAGGGTTATTTATGATGATGCGATAAAAAAAATGCAACAAGATTCTTCTAGAGGTAGGAAAATTAATGTTTTAGGGGTAAGTATTGGAAATGTTTTATCAGTTAGGCTTGCAAATGAAGTTTCTGGATCAAGGATTAACAGGTTAGTTTCTATTGTTGGGGGGGGGTTTTTGGGACGATCTGCTTGGGATAGTATAGCAACAAGAGATGTTGCTCAAAATTCTGGGTGTGATTCTGTAGAAGAGTATGAAGAAATACTGGCTGAATTCGGTCCTGCCTATTATTTACCAAATATTTTTGCAGAAAAAGTTTTTGCTAGATTTGGAGGTAATGATTTAATGATTAGATATAATCCCCATGGTATGGAATTGAGAAATTCCTTGGAAAAAATGGAAGCACATAGTAGGGACATTAAAACTTATAAAAGATTTGATCATAGTAGTACAATCTTGCGTACAAGCTGGGAGAAACTCCACGAAAGAGTTAAATAGGATTCCTGGCTTTTATTGTAAATGAGGAGTAAGAAAATAAGTTTGACCTATAAGGGAAGAAAATTAAACTTTGAAGCCGGGCTTTGTGAGGGAGCATCACAAGGGGTGGGTCTTATATTCAAATCTAGAGATACAAGGCCGCTTTTGTTTGATTTTGAAGAGCCAACAAGGTTGGCCATAACCTCTGTTTTTGTTTTTTTCCCGTTTTTAGCAATATGGCTCGATGATAAAGATAAGATAATTGAGAAGAAGATAGTAAAACCCTTCACAATGGCAGTAAGGCCAAAGAGACCATTTACGAGGCTATTGGAGATACCAATTAATCAAAAATATTTTAAAGAAATTGAAATCTTACTCGAATCCTCTCTTGGGGATAAGTAATTTTTGTCCTTCGTGAAAATTCTCGTCGTCGGTATACAAAAGGTTTAAAAAGATAAATTGCTATGTTAAAGTATATTCACAAAGATTGAAATCAAGGATTCCGCACTTTATCGTTTGTGAACAAACAATAAAAGGAGGTAAAACAATGGGAAAAGTAATTAAGAAAGGTGTCGTTAAGAGACAGAAGGGATATCTTTACTACGTGGATGGTAAGGGAAATGTTTGTGAGGCTAAGATGGCTCGAGGCGGCAAAAAGAAAAAGAAGGCTAAGAAGAAGGTAGCTAAGAAAAAGAAGAGAAGATAAGCCTCAGTATTTTTTATTTTTTATTTTATTTAATTGGTTTTTTATTTTTGTTCGGGAATTTTTAATTAATTTTATATACCCTTTCTTGTTTTTTATTGTATGGTTGGAAATTCTGTTAAGTATAGGAAGATCGTTAGTGGTTTAATAAAGAAGAGTTTTCCGAAATTGAATTGTTTTAAAATATTTGTTAATGAAATCCCCTTTTTTGGAGTGAAGTATTTTGCAGGGTATACTTATTGTATTTTTTTTGGTTTAATTATGGTGAATACTAATTGTAAAGAGTATCCTAAGGAAGCGATAGTGGCTCTTTTAGCTCACGAGCTATCTCACGCAGAAGAGATTAGGGAGATGAGTTTTATTGGCCTAATTAAGTTTGGGTTTAAGTGGTTTTTTACTAAGAAGTGTAAGGCTGAATTTGAAACCTCTGCGGATAAGAGGACTATAGAAAAAGGCTATGCCAGGGGACGTTATCTTTTAGCCAGGCATACAGAAAAAAAGAAGGACAAAGAAAGTTTGAAGAAGAAATTAGAAAAAGGCTATTTAGATTCTAAACAAATTAAAACTTATGCAAAGAAGATTGGAAAATGGTAACCCTAGGTATTGAATCAACTGCCCATACTTTTGGGGTTGGGATAGTCAACAAAGGGAAGATTTTGGCTAATGTTAGGGAAATGTATGTCACAGAGAGTGGGGGGATAATTCCAATGGAGAGTGCAAAACATCATGTGGGGGTTGCAAACGAGGTTTATGAAAGAGCTTTGAAAGAAGCTGGAATCAGCGAGGATAAAATAAGAGTTATTGCTTTTTCTAGAGCTCCCGGGCTTGCTCCTTGTTTAATAGAAGGAATGAAATTTGCTAAAGAAAAATCTAAGAAGTTGAAGGTCCCTTTGGTTGGAGTTAATCATTGTGTAGCTCATCTGGAGGTTGGGGGGGTTGTTGGAGCTAAAGACCCTGTTATGCTTTATGTTTCTGGTGCCAATACACAGATTATTGCGTACGAGGCTGGAAAGTATAGGATTTTTGGAGAGACTCTTGATATGGGCGTCGGAAATTTCATAGATACTTTTGCCAGATATCTTAATCTTGGTTTTCCTGGTGGACCAAAAGTGGAACAATTAGCTTCGGCTAGTAAAAATTACATAGAGTTACCTTATACTGTTAAGGGAATGGATATTGCTCTTAGTGGGATTCTCACAAATCTTAGACAGAAGATAGAAAGAATGAATTCTATTTCCATTCCCCCAACCAGAAAGTTGCATTCACAAGTTCAGGATATTGATAAAAAGGTTGATGATAAAAGTTGTTTAAACAATACTCTTAGCGTTAATACTTCTAATAAATATCGAGTAGAACGAGCTAATTATACAAAAGAAGATTTGTGTTATAGTATGCAGGAGACTGTCTTTGCAATGCTTGTAGAGGTTTCTGAAAGGGCGCTGGCGCATACCGGAAAGAAAGAACTCTTGTTGGGAGGGGGGGTTGCTTGTAATTCAAGACTTCAAGAAATGTGTAAAATTATGTGCGAAGAAAGGGGAGCTAAAATGTTTGTCCCTGAAAATTCACTTTTAGTTGATAACGGGGCGTTTATAGCATTTACAGGAGAGATAATGTTTAATTCTGGTGTTAGGGAAAAAGAAAATGTAGATATTAATGCTCGTGAGAGGACGGATCAGGTGAGTGTTTGTTGGAAGTAGCAAACTTTATAAAGCAACTTTTTCTCAGTTAAATATCCGATGAGCGAATGGAAGAATTTCGTGAGGAATTTCGTTCTAGGATTAAGTAAATTTGTGACTGAAGTAAAAAAATGGACCTGTATACAATAATTGAGAAAGCAAGAAAATCTGGAAAGATTGAGAAAGGTACTAATGAGGTTACTAAAGCAATAGAGAGAGGCACTGCTAAATTTGTCGCATATGCTGGAGATGTTGAGCCTAAAGAAATAGTTGCTCATATCCCCGTTCTTTGTAAAGAGAAGGGTGTCAAGTGCTTTGAAGTTGATAACAAACAAAAATTAGGACTTGCAGCAGGACTTCCGGTTTCCTCTTCTTCTGTGGCTGTTATAACAGCTGGTGATGCAGAGAGAGATATTGCTAATCTTAAATAAAATGATCAGAATAATTTTGAGTGATTGGCGAGGAGAAAGGATTATGGATTTAGTTGGTACTGTTGATGGTGTTCCATCAGAGGTTGTCTGTTCTAGGTTGGATACTTGTCCGTACGTTTCCGATCAAAGAATTATTAGTGAGAAAGGGGTTATTCCGAATTCTTATATCGCAGAAGTTTGTAATGCAAGATCACAAGATTGTCATATGAGGTTTGGATAAAATAAAATGGCTAAAACACAAAAACCACAAGAAAAGAAACAGGGAGGGTCCAAGGGATCAGATAGAATATTGGGAGAGCCTGTTCCTGCAGTAGTAGAAGAGATTATAGGTAGAACGGGGTTTAGAGGGGAGATTACACAGGTTAAGGCTTTGGTTCAAAAAGGAAGAGATGAGGGAAGATCAATGAGACGAAATGTTAAAGGTCCAATAAGAGTTGGAGATGTTTTAATATTAAGAGAGACAGAAATAGAGGCTAGAAGAATAAAAAGTAAAGTGAGTAAGGGAGCGTACACGTAAAATGGTTGAAAGAATAAGGGTTGTTTATGATATGCCAGAAGGAGTTGCTCACGTTGGTTTTAGCGAGGGTGTTAATCCTGTTCTTGTTATACTTGAGGTTGTTGGTGGTTTAGAGAGGGTTGGGAGAGATGTAAGGGGAGCAAGTTTTTTTGGAGGGAGATATCAAATTTATTTTAGAGGAACAATGGAAGAACCGGAGGATTTGGTTGCGTAAAATGACAAAACCAGCATTACTTGGGCCTGTAGTTAAACTTGATATTGATTTAAGAAAAGGA
>JAHIVR010000097.1 GCA_018816625.1 Nanobdellota archaeon
CTCTTTCTAAACTAACTCCAGCTTCTTCAAGTTCTTCTTCACACTCTGCCTCGTTTTTCATTGAACAAGCATGTTTTTCAAATTCATCTCTCATTTTCTTTTTTCCTAATTTAATTAACTAAAGGAGAAATTTTCCTTAATTTTTTTACAATAGGCTCTAGCTCTTTTAACACATAATCAACTTCTTCTTTTGTTGTGTATTTGCTTATACTAATTCTAATAGATGTATTTGCCCTAAGCGGATCAAACCCCATTGCTTTTAGTACATGACTTGTTTCAAGAGTGTGAGAAGCACATGCACTTCCAGTTGAAGTGTAAATTCCTTTTTGCTCTAAATATCCTCCGACAGCTTCTCCTTCTATATTTAAAAAAGAAACATTAATATTATTTGGAAGTCTTTTATCTCCTGTTGGCCCGTTTAGTTTAACATCAGGAATTTTTAGAAGTTCTTGAATAAAATAATCTCTTAATTCTGACATTTTTTTAGCATCCTTAAAACTAGCAACCTCAACTGCTTTTGCAAAGCCAACTACTCCTGAAACATTTTCAGTTCCACTTCTTTTTTTTCTTTCATGGCCTCCGCCATGAAATAAAGGAGTTATCTTAATTCCATCCTTGATATATAATGCTCCAACACCTTTTGGACCGTGAATTTTATGAGAATTTAAAGTAACTAGATCTAATCCTTGTTTTCCAACATTAATAGGAACTTTTGTGTAACTCTGGCAAGCATCTGTATGCAGTAAAACACCATGAGACTTACAAATCTTTCCAATAGCTTCTAGATCTTGTATTGTTCCAACCTCATTATTTCCATGTATTACTGAAATAACAAGAGTATCATCTCTTATTGCTTTTTCTAGGCCTCCAAGATCAACAAAACCTTCTGGATTAACATCTAAATAAGTAACTTCTGCTCCTTGTTTTTCTAACCATTTACAAGCGTTAAGAACACAGTCATGCTCTATTTTTGTTGTGATTATATGCTTTTTCTTAGGATAATTCTCAAAAAATAAACCTTTTAGTGCAAAATTATTTGCTTCAGTTCCACCAGAAGTAAAAAAGATCTCTCTTGTGTTAGCCCCGATAGCTTTTGCAATGATTTTTCTTGATTTTTCTAAGGCATTTTTAGCTTCTTGCCCAAAATCATGTATAGAAGAAGCATTCCCATAATTTTCATCAAAAAAAGGCAGCATTGTTTCTAAGACTTTTTCATCAACTTTTGTTGTGGCAGCATTGTCAAGATATATTGTTTGCATTTTATTTTTCCTTAGATTTAAGACAATTTTCACAAACATTTTTTCTGTTTTTTGCAATCAAATCCCATAAGGGGATAGTTGTTTTGTCCAAAGAATATATTCTCTCTTTTCCCTTTTGTTTAACTCCAACAATATTGCAACATCTTAGAGAAGCAAGAGCGTGAGAAATCTTGCTTTGTTCCATTTTAAGAGCATTTGATAACTCTGTAACATTTTTTTCTTTTGCTCTTAAACTCATCATTATTTCTATTTTAAGAGGATTTGCCAGGTTAGTAAAAAACAAATGATAAGGGTTCTCGCATCTCATATGAATCCATGTTCATTCATGTTTATAAAGATTTCTGTATTTGTGCTACATTTAAGAGTGAATAGATAAATTAATAAGGACGTAATTTTAAGAGTATTATTAGAGGTTTCTTATTCAGATCCAATGGAGGCAAAGAGGAGATCTGATTGGATGCTGGATTTTAAAAACCTGCAGGAGGTCTTTAAATGACAAGCGTGTTACAAGCTCAATCAAGGAATGTTGAAGAGACTAAAAATGTCTTACATCCCCTAGTTAGGGAATGGTTTTTTTCAAAGTTTGAGGATTTTTCTTTAACCCAAAAATACGGGGTTCTGAATATATGGGAAAGAAAGAATATCCTTATATCCGCTCCAACAGGAGGGACAAAAACCCTCACCGCTTTTCTATCAATTCTTAATTATCTCATAATCCTCTCAGAAAAAGGAGAACTTGAAGATAAAATATATGCTGTCTATACCTCTCCTTTGAAAGCACTTAGTAATGATATTCATAAGAATCTTGTAGAGCCTTTAGAAGAGATATGTGCCCTTGCAAAGGAAAAAGAAATCAACCTCCAAAAAATACGCATTGCCCTTAGAACAGGAGACACAACCCAGTCAGAAAAAGCAAAAATGGCCAGATCAACACCCCATATATTAATTACCACCCCAGAATCACTTGCAATAATCCTCACATCAAAGAAGTTTGTTGATAATCTCCATGATGTTGAATTCTGCGTTGTGGATGAGATTCACGCACTAGATAATAAGCGTGGTACTTACCTAAGCCTAACTCTTGAAAGACTTAATGAGGTAAGTAAAACATTTCCAGCAAAGATAGGATTAAGCGCAACAATCTCTCCCCTAGAAGAAGTGGCAAAATATCTTGTAGGAATGGATAAAGAAAGGAAAGTCTATCTTGCAGTAGTTCCTTTAGATAAAAAAATTGATATAAAGGTTCTTTCACCAGTAAAAAACATAATTGAAGACGAAGGGTTGCACATAAAAATGTATAACCTTATATCAAAACTTATTCAAGAACACAAGACAACACTCATATTTACAAACACAAGGGCTGCAACAGAGAGGGTTGTTAATTACCTCAAAGAAAAATTCCCCACTGAATACGGAGAGGATAATATCGCAGCACACCACTCTTCTCTGAGCAAGGATCACAGGTTTAACATTGAAGAAAGATTAAGAGCTGGAGAGCTAAGGGTTGTTGTTTGTTCAACAAGTCTTGAACTTGGGTTAGATATAGGATATATAGATCTAGTCATAATGCTCGGTTCTCCAAAGTCAAGTGCGAGGGCATTACAGAGATTAGGGAGGGCTGGTCACAAACTCCACGACACGGCAAAGGGTCGTTTCATAGTAATGGAGAGAGATGACTTGGTGGAATGTTGTATAATTCAAAAAGAGATGATTGAAAAGAAAATAAACGAGATACGTTTTCCAAAAAACTGCCTAGATGTTTTGGCTCAACAAATATACGGAATGGCCATATACAAAACATGGAATATTGACGAGCTATTAAACACAATACGAAAGTCCTATTGTTACTCTACCCTAACCAAAAACGACTTTTTTGATATTATCTCCTATTTGTCAGGAGAGTACGCCTTAGAAAAGAGTTATGTTTATGGAAAAATATGGTATGACAAAGAAACAAAAGAGGTGGGGAAGAAGGGAAAACTAGCTCGTGTTCTCTATCTTACAAATATAGGAACAATTCCTGATGAATCTTTCGTTAGGGTTAAAATGGCCAAAACTCAGGAAAACGTAGGAGTTATAGATGAATCATTCTTATCCAGAATGAAAAAAGGGGATGTTTTTGTCTTGGGAGGGAGAAAATATCTCTATTTGTACACAAAAGGAATGAATCTTTATGTATCTTCTCAAGTATCCAGATCTCCAAACATTCCATCTTGGTTTTCAGAGGCCCTTCCTTTAAGTTTTGATTCTGCTTTAGAGCTAGGAAAGTTTAGAAAATTAATAAAGAAAAAGATAGATTCCGATAAACCAAAAGAAGAAACAATTAATTTTATGGAGTCCTATCTTTACATCCCAAAAGAAACGGCAGAGGCTCTTTACAACTATTTCTTAGAACAACATAGTTTCTTAGAAATCCCTGATTCAAATAACATTATAATTGAGAAGTTCACAGACCAGGGTAAAAAATATCTTTTATTTCACACTCTTTACGGAAGAAGAGTCAATGACGCTTTATCAAGAGCATTCGGTTATCTAATTGGGGATTTTGGAGGAAGGGACATAGAGATGGGAATAACAGATAACGGATTTTATCTTTCAGGAGAAAGATTAATGATTAAAAGAGCCTTAGAAACTCTTAATCCGGAAAATATTGAGAAAACACTTAAGGAATCAATTGACAGAACCGATGTTCTTGCGAGGAGATTTAGGCATTGCGCAACTCGTTCTCTAATGATTTTGCGTTCTTACAAGGGGCAAAGGAAAACAGTAGGAAAACAACAGATGAAATCCCACTTCCTTTTGGCAGCTGTTAAAAAGATAACCCGGGAGTTTCCAATTTTAAGAGAAGCCCGTAGAGAGGTTTTAGAAGATTTAATGGACATAGGTAACGCCAAACTAGTTTTAAGCTGGATAAAACAAAAGAAGGTTAGAGTAAAGGTTGTAGAAACCACCCTTCCAAGCCCTTTTGCTTTAAATCTCATTCTTCAAGGCCACACAGACTTGATACGAATTGAGGATAAACAAGAATTTTTAAGAAGGATGCATGAACTACATATTAAAGAGTTATTCAAAAACTAAAAGTAAACGCCCAAACAGAGCGTTTGCCAAAATCTCTTTAAACCTTTGTTCTCTATGAACTTTTATGGAATACACTTTCATAGATAAATCATTGTTTTTTCCAAAAAAAGGAATACTCGTTATAGGAGATTTTCACATAGGTTATGAATCCGCGTTGAGACAATCAGGAATTCTAGTTCCAGCCAGGCAGGTGCAAGATATGGTAGAGGATTTAAAGAACATATTTAAGAAAATAAAAGAAAGAGGCTGGAATCTAAATAAGATAGTATTTCTAGGAGACTTAAAACATCTTTTTTATTTTGATTTTAAGGAGAAGCACGAATTTCAGGATATTTTAGCTTTTTTGGGTAATTATTTTTCACCAGAGAATATAATTTTAATAAAAGGCAACCACGATACCATGGATTACACCTTTGAAGGAAAACTAAAGAAAATGCATGTTGAAGGGGATATTGCATTTCTACACGGACACGAGGATGACCCCAAGTTATATGATAAAAGAATAAAGACAATTGTTTTTGGCCACATACATCCCTCAGTATTTTTTAGCTCTGGAGCAAAAAAAGAAGCATATAAGTGTTTTCTTACAGGGAAATATAAGGAAAAAGAGTTTATAGTTCTCCCAAGTTTTTTGGGCTTTATAGAGGGTACTCCAGTGAATTACTATGATGAGGATTATATTGAGTCATTTTCTATTCTTCCAAAGAAAGCGATACTTAAGTTTAGGGTTCATGCTATTGGAAAAGATAAGGTTTACAGTTTTGGAGAGATAAGAAAATTAAAGGATAATATTTAAAAGCCATACATTTCTTATAAATTAAAAGGGGAAAAAATGAAACAAATTTTCATACTTCTAATTTTATTAGCAAGCATCTCACTTGGATCTGCCTGCAATTTACAAACAACGCTATTAAACCAAGACCCCTATCCTGCAATGCCTGGGGATTATGTTAAGGTTATTTTTCAGGTTGACGGGCTGAGCGGGAGTAAGTGTGGGGATGTTGGTTTTTGGATAACAGAAAGCTTTCCATTTAGTTTGAATTCTAATGAAAAGAATAAAGTTCTGCTAAAGACGGGCTCTTTTGTTAAAGATTATTCTGGATACGCTCTTGTTCCCTATACTTTTAGGGTTGATAAAGACGCATTAGATGGGGAAAGCAGTCTTTCTACAAGTTATAGTTATGCTTTGGGAGGGCAGAACACAATTCTCTCAACAAAATTTAATATAACAATCCAAGACTCAAGAACAGACTTTGAGATACATGTTAAAGACTACGATTCTGTTACAGAGGAAGTAACTTTTGAGATACTCAATATAGGAGAAAACGATGTTGAGGGTCTAACTATTGAGATAATAAAGTCTGACAGTGTGGATGTTGTAGGTTCTAATAGGATAATAGTGGGTGCTCTGGATTCAAGCGAAGAAGATACAGCAAAATTTACGGCAAAACTTGAAAGAGGAGATGTCAATCTTAAGATACATTATACCGATAGTATCTCCGTTAGAAGAACTCTTGATAAGGTAATTAGCTTTGATCCCGATTATTTCCCAGAAGAAGAACAAACCGGAAAAGGACTTTCTGCAACATCCGCTTTTGTCATAGGTATTTTAATTCCAATAATAATTTTCTTAATAAGAAGCAAAATTAGGAAAAGAAAAGAAAAGGCAAAGAGAGAAGCCTTAAGGAATGGAAGGAGATAGTTCTAACCAACCAAAGATAAGAACAAGTAAATAAAGATCCCAAAAAAGAATAAACTAACCAATAGGAGAAATATCCCCGTAATAATTGCTTGCCATCCAACATGTTTTCCAACTCCAGTTAATCCCCCAGATCCAGGAGCAGATTTATTTTTAATATAGGAAATTCCAACTTTTGCTAAAAAAATTCCAAGTATTAACAAAAAGATTAATGAGATTATGTCCAAAATGTCCCCCACCATCTTGCTATTTGTCAAAATATCCAAAATTAGAAATATTACAAGAAGTGCAAAAACAACCCAAAGATAAGGCAAATAAAATTTCTCTTTTTTCGTATCCATTTTGAAAATATGGGCGCGGAGGGAATCGAACCCCCACCTCCTGGGCTCTCCGTTTTTTGTACACTGGAGCCAGGTAGTCTACCACTAGCCTACGCACCCTTATAATTTAGAGTGCTGTTTTTCTTTTAAATACCTTTCTCACCAAGACTTTTAATCTCTCTTATCTCATCGCCAGAAATAGAGCATCCTTTAAACTTAACAGCATAAAGAAGAGCATCCAAAACCATGGGCCCTTTAAGTTTTGTAAGTCCTTTTTTATAAAGAACATAAACTAATTCAGAGGATCTTATAAAATTAAAACCCTTGAAATATTTAAAATAATCTCTGTTTGCTTTTATTTTTGTGTTGAGTTTCTTACTTAATAGTTTATCAAGATTATCTGGCTTTTCTACCAACATCCTCATTGTTCTTTCATCTACTGCCAAAACACTTGAAATACCTTTGCCATTCAATATTTTACTTAATGCTAAACAAGACGTCTCACCAAGGTCAACAATTCTCATTTCCCTACCATCCCCATAAAAGGTTTTATTCGCTAAGTCTAAAATACTTTGGGCTTCTTTAGAAACCTCTGAATCACTGACTCCTAAAGAAGACGGCAATTCAAAAACACCATCTTGAAGCAACTTCTGTAATTTTAATGCCTCCAACTCAAATTTTTTTATTGTTAAAGGCCTATCAATTATTTCGTATTTCACTTCTTTTGTTATAATAAATCTTCCTTTGAATATGGATTTTAGCAAGGATATTTCTTCATACAATCCATTCATGGCCAGACTTATTATTGTACTAGCGTCAAAGATAATTACTTTTTCTATCATTTAAATAACTCCATTGCAAGTCTAATTCTATCTTTAACATTCATAGTTCTCCCAAGTCTAACATCTCCAATTCCTGTTTGTCCGGCATAGTTCGCTAAATCCCACATTGTAATGCCCAATAACCGAGCAGTTTTTTCCATAGAAATACCGTGCTCATATATTCTTGAGGCCTTGTTTATCTTTGCCTTGAACAAAACATCTTGAATATATTTCTTTAATTTACCTGTTGCTCCCCCTATCCTTTTTCTCAAACCCTCAATATGGATTCTAAGATGAGTCTCATCATTTTTCTTTATAGAATCTATTGAATGCTGAATTTCCATAACAATTCCGTTGTAAAATTTATCCCATCCTGGCTTCTTTCTATAATCAACTCTTTCAATAATTTTACTTAAACTATAAATTATAACCGCTATAGCAATGTTGTCCGGATCCTGACTTATAGAAGCCGTATGTATTGTCTTGTTGCTAAGTTCCTTAAGCCTTATACTATCTTCTCTTTTAATCTCTTTCAGCGTTCCTTCAAGAATTCTTTGGATATTCTCTTTCTCTTGCATTTTTAATTCGTTGAAATTGAAGAATGGAAACTCCAGTTTCCTCTTTCCTGCATTTTACTCCTCTTTCTTATATAAAAGATTATGGTAAAAAGAATATTTAAACCTTCATATCTTATTTAATATATGAAACAAGTTTTATTAGATACAAGCTTTATAATGACTTGTGTAAGACAGAAGATTGATTTTTTTAGGGATCTTGAACTAATGGGGTTGGAGGTTGTAATCCCCAAACAAGTAGTAAAAGAATTGGAAAGGAAAAAAGCAGAGCTTGCATTAAAGGTAATAAAGTCTTATAGGTTTAAAAGTGCAGATTTAAAACAAAACTATGTTGATAAAGGGTTAATGAATTACGGTAAGAATCACCCGGGAGCAATAATCGCAACTCTTGACGCAGATCTAAAAAAGAAGATCCTTAATACGAAGATTGTTATAAGGGGCAAGAAGAAGCTAGAAATTCTCTGAGAAAAGCTTTTTAAAGCAACTTTTACTCTATTTTTCATCTAAAATGTTCTATTTAACAGAAGTTGAGGATTATGTAAGGGTCGACCCAAAGCTATTTGGTTTGCCTACTGCCGAAGCTGTTGAACAACAACTCAAAGATATTTATGCTGATTATTACGACGAAGACTTAGGAAAGGTTATAGAAGTTATAGAGGTGCTAAACATCGGAGAGGGTGTTATCATTCCAGGGGATGGCGCAGCATACTATAATTCGTCTTTTAAACTTCTTGTATGGAGACCAGAAATTCAAGAACTTGTTTATGGAGAGATTTCTGAGATAACCAATTTTGGAGCCTTTATTGAGATGGGGACCATGAGGGGAATGATCCACATAGGGCAAACAATGGACGATTATGTTTCTTTTTCAAAGGCTAACTCGCTTTTAGGAAAGGCATCAAAAAGGTCACTTAAACCAGGAGACTTATGCTTAGCCAGAATAGTCGCTCTAAGTCATAAAGGAGACGAACCAAAGATTGGTTTAACCATGAGACAGCCAGGACTTGGAAAGCTTGATTGGATAAAAGAGGATCAAATTAAAAAGGAAAAAGCAGCTAAATTCGCAGCAAAAGCTGCAGACAAAGAAGCCAAAGGAATGAAAGGAAAGTCTGGAGGAAAGGGGGATAAAAAGTAAATGGCAAAACTAAAATTTAATAAAAGAAAATTTTGTAAAAGTCATTTTGGAGGTCAAAATGCCTAAAGAAAAAGCCTGCAAAATTTGTAACAGGATATATGATACTGGAGATAAATGTCCAAATTGTAAAGCAAAAGA